>NZ_WVRJ01000011.1:0-170433 GCF_013110855.1 Ruegeria sp. HKCCD4884 | reverse complement strand
GATGTTATGGCTGTCACCATTTTGATCCGGAGGTCTGCCGTAGACATCCTCAGCGATTGTTTTGGCGAGCGGCTTTTGTGTGGGATCAACAAGGTTCTGCTCTACGATGTAGTCCAGCAATTCAGAGAGCCGACTTGCGCCTGTGAAAAGCTCGCTGGACTTCACACGATTGAGTTCTTCACGAACTTCTTCCAACTCCAGTTGCCCCGACCCAAGCGGGTGCTTATTGGCTTTAGTTTCCCTGGGATCCATGCCAGCAGACTACTGATAAACGGTCAAATTGAAAGGATTTTCACCCCTTTCTCACCGTGTGAAACTCCCGCTGGTTTCAGCGGTAGGTAATGTGATCTTAGCGAGAGCTAATGGGTTCGATAGGCACATGCGAGTATTCGAGAAGCATTTTGGTGGACTTGCAGAAAACATTCAGGAGCGCCGAGAAACGGACGCTGAGCTTGACGAGATTTGCAGAGATTTCGAACTTTTGTTGACGAGCCGGCAATGCGAATTCGCTCAACAGGATGTCTGGAACGATGCCTTCAATAGTAGCCTTGCAGGGTTGAAGAAGGAAATTTTGGCAAAGCTCGAACCCGACTGAGTAGAGCGGGTCAATTGGAACAACAGACAAGAGAGTTTGGAACGCCCGGGTGATTTTCGTGCGCCGCGGACACCGTTTCACAATGCAAAAAAAGAGGAGCCAAAATGCGAAGTCTAAATCAATTCCTTATACCGGTTTGCGGGGTCGCACTTGTCTTGTCGACATCCATAGCTCGGGCTCAAGAAAGTTCGATTATTCGAGACGCCGAGTATCGAATTCTGGAGCGCCAGCACGGTGATCGCTGGGCAACTGAAGACAAAGACATCGACGCCAAACTGGCAGAGTTCCGAGACAAGAACGGCGGAAAACCCCCAAACATTCTATACATTCTGCTGGATGACGTAGGATTTGGCGAAGTCGGAATGCCAGATCTCGACGTGGTACGTGGATACTCGACACCAAATATAACGGACTTCGCAGAACAAGGTATGTCCATGATGCGGATGTATACCGAACCGTCTTGCACACCCACCCGCGTTGCCATGTTGACTGGGCGACACCCGGTCCGGACCGGTTTCGATGAGGCCAAAGCGGTGCCTGAGGGTGAGGGTTTGGCGGACCGCGAAGTGACCTTGGCCGAAGTGCTGAGCGAAAATGGCTACGCAACGGCCCATATCGGCAAGTGGCACATGGGTGACATCGAACAAAGCTATGCGATCAACCAAGGTTTCGATTATGCCGAACATCCGATTCACCAACAGGCGCAACTTGCCTTGATGAATTCGACGGCTTTGAACGAAGGACATGTTGATGGTGTCGATCTGAGGCTTCGTTCTGCCGATCTGATGCTGGATGACACATTCCGCATCGACCCTTACGCAATGGTCTATGGAACCGTCGGTGAAAAAGGTGGAGCAATACGCGAGGTCCACATGGAGCCGGGGCAGAAGTTCTCGCAGGACGATTATGTCGCCATGGGGCAGCGCTACAAGCAGAGCACTCTAGATCAACTGGAAAAGCTCGCCAAAGGCGACAAGCCGTTCTTTTTGCAGTACTGGCCGTTGTTCCCGATCAGCTTTACCAGGACTGATATCGAACAGGCCCAAACTCTAAACGGTGGACCGGTCGCAGAAGCTATCGTTAAGGTCGATGGTTACATCGGTGAAATCCTGACCCGGATTGAGGAACTGGGAATAGCAGATAATACGATCATCGTGATCATGGGAGACAATGGCCCGTTTATGGAGTTCGTCGACAAGAGCGGCCAGTCCGACCGGATCTATCGCGGCGGCAAAACCGAGCATCTGGAAGGTGGCGTTCGTGTTAATGCCTTTGTCCGCTGGCCCGGTATGATTGAGGAAGGGACACGTGTTAAAGATATCACTCACGTTTCTGATCTTTTCAGCACCTTTGCGCGACTGGGCGACGGCGAGGCGAGCATCCCACGCGACCGGATTATCGACGGAGTCGATCAAACCGCGCTTTGGCTTCTCGGGGAAACGCATGGGCGTCGAGACTATGTATTTGTCTACGAAGGATTTGTGTTGAGATCTCTGGTCAAGCAGCAATACAAGATGCATTTGCCACCTCCTGGCGGAAACCCCATCCTTGCTGCCATGTACGACCTATACAAGAACCCGCGAGAGGATCGACCGCAAGATTCTATTCGTATTGGCGTAGGTTTCGGTGCCAATTTCAGTCTGATGGCCCAACGCCATCTTGCCATGAAAGAGCTTTATCCTGACATGCCTCCAGGGCATGGGCCACTGTATGGCGGAATTGAAAACCTTCGACCTGAAACAAAGGAACTCGTGGACAATATCCTGTTTGCTCAAGGTCTCACTAGAAAGTCGGATTAAGCGGCCCCCGATCAAGTGTCCTGACCGGCACAGTCCGGTCAGAATTATCTAGAACTTGCGCGATTGAAGGACCGAACGCGATGAAACTTGCTTTCTTTTTCTCTCCCAATGCCCTGGCTCTTATCGCTGCTGCTTTCGGCATAGTGTTACCCTCGGTCACAAAAGCCGAACCCGTAACCCTCTCATTTTCTGAAGACTGGCGTCATGGCGTGACCGTGTACGGTTTTCTTCCACAATCGCTGACCGGGACGTCGACTATTGCTAATACCAGCGTTGATCTTGATTTGGATTTTCAAGATGCGCTGGAACTCTTGGACTTCGGTATCTCGGCACAATACGAAGGTTGGACGGGGAACTGGGGTTTCATAGTCGACGCAAACTACGCAAAGCTAGGGACTGAACGATCCATCCCGCTTCCGGCTGGGAACATCGACGTTGACCTAGATGTTAAGCAATCGTGGATCGGGTTTTTGGGTGGTTACAAAGTTGCAAACGGGGTTTATGGCAAGAACGATCAACGGTATTCCGTCGATCTGCAAGCTGGGCTTCGTTACAACGAGCTGAAGCAGGAAGCTGACGTTTCCACTATGGGGCCTAGCGTCACCCTTGGCGGGACTGAAACATGGACCGAGGTGGTTGTTGGCGCTCGTGGTACGTGGGAACTCTCGGATCGTTGGTTCTTGGTTGCTGCGGCTGACGCAGGCCTTGGTGGCGAAAATGTCAATTCCCACTGGCGTGTTTCGCTGGGCTTCGCCTATCAAGCTTGGGAGAATACCTCTATTCGTTTCGGTTGGCGGCACTACGAAATCGACTATGATACGGAACGGTCCGATGGGACGTTCGCCTATGACGTCATGCAAACAGGACCACTGGTTGGTGTAACCTTCTCTTTCTGATTACGAGCGTGTCGTAGAGGAAAAACCAAGTCCTTGTGATTGTCATTCGTGATTTTCGTTCATTGGTTAGGTCGAACTTGCGTTCAGTGGCTGCTTTGTCGGCGTAGCGGTCATTCGCAGCAACTGTGCGAACGTCTGCACTGAGCCCAAAGGCGACGTCGCGTTCAGACGCATCATCGGTCAACAGGGCGGAAACCAAACATTCGCTGCCGATGCAGCAAGTAGCTATGAAGAATACGAAAGCGGACCTTCAGCGAAAAGTCAGTTGGATATTGGCGGCTGTTTCAAGAAGCGCTTTTTCGATGTTTGTCCTTTGTTTTTTGAACCGAGTAGTTGGTACCGGGATAGAAATCGCGTGCAAATCTCCGACCCAGTCGACGAAAGAGAAACCGATCGCCGATACACCTGCAGAATGCTCATCCAAATCATAGGCAAGGCCCTGTTCGCGGACCTTATTCAGTTCGGAAAGGAACTCATCCAAATTTCTTTGGATACCATTCCGTTCCCATTCGTTCTGAACAAGCTTTGTCGCATCTCCTTCATCGAGTTGAGCGAGACAAGCTTTCCCATTTGCCGTGGTGGTCAGTGGAAAAACCTCGCCCACTTGCGAAACGGTCGTCAATCGATAGACGCCAGGGACCTGGTCTAAGAAAACCATGCCGATACCGCGCATGACGGCGAGGTCTGTGGTTTCCCCGGTCTTTTGGGTCAGTTCCGTCAAAAGCAGCCGACAATGTTCGACAATGCTGTACTGCGCAGCACCTGCGAGAGCGCTTAGTTCGGGGCCTAGCCTCAAGCCACCCCCATTTGCATCTGCTATGACAAGTCTTTCTTCAGCAAGTGCGCTTGTGATTCTCTGTACCGTAGAGCGGGGCAGGTCAACACGCTCGGCGATCTTCCCCAAGCTCATTCCGGATTGGTTTTCTTTTAGAACACGCAAAATCGAGGCCGCTCTGGAAATGACCTGAATGCCACCTTTGTCCGCTTTTTCAGACATTTAACCTACCTCATTCTGTCTTCGCACCGTAGCTAAAGATGCTTGGCGATTTTCCAGTGTTGTATCACAATACGGTGCAAGTCAACCGTATAGTGAGTTTTTTGTTGACCGTTATGCGGTGCGTGTGCATCATCATACGGGACAGGTGGGGAGGCCACCCAGACAATTGAAAACCGAACACCGCCGCGTTGCCGGCGAACAGAGGAGATATGCCCAATGGTCGAAATCCGCGGCATTGAGTTTCAGGCAAACATCGACAATGACATGGGACTCGAGTTCTACAACTTGAGCCACAGATACGGGTTTCAGTGTCCCAACTGGCCGTATTTCAAGGACGTCCAGATCGACCGAAAGCACTATATGGCCAAGTCTGGCGTATTGTCTCAGACGATTACCACGACTATGCACGTGACCACGCATATTGATGCGCCAGCGCATGTTGTTCAGGGAACGCCGTTCATTGACGAGGTACCGCTCCCCCATTTCTTTGGCTCGGGTTTGGTGGTTTCCGTACCCAAGAAAAAATGGGAGCAAATCACCGGAGATGATCTGGAAAAGGCCTGTGGTCATGCAATCCGCAAAGGCGATGTGCTGATCATCAACACTGGTTGGCATAAGCAGTACGAAGACGGTGACTACTTTGCTTATTGCCCGGGCCTTGTTCCTTCCGCTGCCGAGTGGATGATCGAAAAAGGTGTGAAAGTCGTTGGCCACGACACCCAGGCAAACGATCACCCTCTGGCAACGGCCATTGGCCCGCAGCGTAACGGTCCAATTTTGCCACACCTTGAGAAAGAATATCTTGAATGGTCAGGCGGGACACCGTGGGAGGTTGATTTCCCCGAGTGGGAGCCAGTGCACAACATGCTGTTCTCCAAAGGTATTCTCGGTATTGAGAATGTCGGCGGGGATCTAGATGCGGTGACAGGCAAGCGCTGCACGTTCGCCTTCTTCCCATGGAATTGGGACCGAGGCGACGGCTGCATCATCCGACTGGTTGCGATGATCGACAAGAACCAGTCCTACCGCATCGAAGCTGGCGAAGAATTCTGAACACTCACGGACCGGTCGCCGGTTCGCCGGCGGCCGCCTTTAATCTTGAGCGGAGACGGACATGCATCTGAAGCGTTTTCAAGACGCCCAACCCTACGAAGCACCGAACCACTTTGGGTGTCATGGGCTTCGTTTGCAGGGGTTCGAAGAAGGTGGGCCGACAAATCAGTGGATTGGCTTCAGCCAGTTCCTACCAGGTGGTGGCGCAGGCCCCGACTCTTCACCTTTTGAGAAAGTCTACGTCGTTCTGGAAGGCGAAATGACCGTCATCGTTGATGGTACCGAAACCACTCTTGGACCCATGGATAGCTGCACGATCGCACCGGGCGAAATACGCAAAATTAAAAACCGCGCCAACCACACCTGCAAAATGCTGGTGGTCATTCCGTATCCGCCAGAAAGCTAAGGACGAAAAGAATGTCTGATCCACTTAAGATGTTTGACGTAAAAAATGACGTCGCACTGATCACTGGAGCGTCGGGCGCCTTTGGAATGGTTGCTGCCCGCGTGTTGGCCGGAGCTGGTTGCAACCTTGTTTTGGCGGCGGGAAACCAAGAGGCGCTCGATGGCATTGCCAAAGAGAGCGAGGCACTTGGTGCAACCGTGGTGACCATAAATACCCGACCGACTGATGAAGCGTCCTGTGAGGCATTGGTTGACGAGGCCGTCAACACCTTTGGTAAGCTCGACATTCTCGTTGTCGCGTCTGGTATGAACAAAGTTGCGCCGATCAACGACATGGCACCGGAAACCTTTGACGCAGTGATGGACGCCAATGTGAACCAGAGCTGGTTGTTGGCGCGCGCGGCGGCGGCGCACATGAAGCAAAGCGAATATGGCAAGATCATTTTCGTCAGTTCTGCGCGCAGCATCCTTGGACACCCTGCCGGTTACACAGCGTATTGTGCGTCAAAGGCTGCAGTGAACGGGATAACCAAAGCGTTGGGATGTGAGCTGGGTCCAACAGGAGTTACTGTCAACGCGATTGCGCCGACTGTATTTCGTTCGCCTTTGACGGCTTGGATGTTCGAAGATACCGACGAAGCGAAGGCAGTGCGCGACGGTTTCCTGACCCGTGTTCCCAAAGGACGACTGGGTGAACCTGAAGACCTTGCCGGCCCTCTCCTGTTTCTCGCGTCGCGGGCGTCTGATTTTTACACCGGGCATATTCTGCATGCTGACGGCGGGTATACGGCGGGTTAAAGAATGGTGCGCAAGAAACAGCAGATAGCGGTAATTGGCGCGGGTCTTATGGGGCACGGTATCGCACTGACCTTGGCAAGAGCAGGTCAATATGTCGCCATCACAGATCCCGTTGAAGAGGCACGAGCCACCGTGCCTGACCGCATCCGCGCGAGCATGGCCGCGATGGGGGACGACGAGGTCACAATCACAAAAACCCTCAAGATGATTGAGATTTTTGCGACGACGCAAGGTGCGGTTCAAAATGCCGATGCTGTTTTTGAAGCGGCGCCGGAAAAGTTGGCGCTCAAGCAAGCGATCTTTGCCGAGATCGAGACGCATGCACCAGAAACTTGCATACTCGCATCAAATACCTCAGTCATGCCGATTACTCAGATCATGTCCGGTTTGCGGCTGAAAAACCGCTCGTTGGGGACGCATTGGTGGAACCCGCCGCATATGATCCCGCTAGTTGAAGTTATCAAGACGGAATGGACAGATCCCAAGATCGCGCAAACCATGTTCGATCTGCTGAAGGACGCAGGAAAAACTCCGGTGATGGTCGAGAAGGACGTGCCCGGTTTTATCGGCAATCGCCTTCAGCATGCGCTGTGGCGCGAAGCGGTCAGTCTGGTGGAAAACGGTATTTGCGATGCGGAAGCCGTTGATACCGTGATCAAGTCCAGCTTTGGGCGGCGATTGGCGGTCCTTGGCCCGTTGGAAAACGCAGATCTGGTTGGTACTGACCTGACACTCGATATCCATGAAAACGTACTACACGATCTTGAGGCGCATAAAGGCCCTTCATCCTACCTCAAGTCGCTTGTCGATGCGGGTAAGCTGGGGATGAAATCAGGCGAAGGTTTCAGGAAATGGGCCGAGGGCGAAGCAGATCAGGTTCGCCAACGTGTCGCGAAACATCTGAAAAATCTCGAGAAGACTTTGTAAGATCAATCAAACACTGGCGGGAGGCCGGTGAAGGGAGGACGCAATGACAAAGACTTTTAAGACGGCCACAAGGCGCGGTTTTATTGCCGGGGCTTCGGCGGCAATCGCTGCTCCGGCCATTCTCCGGGCAACGCGTGCTTATGCGGCAAACCCGACGCTAAGGATTGGCAATGTCAGCCCGCGTACCGGTCCACTGGCTGGTTTCGCCGAGGCCGATGAATATGTGCTTCAAGCCATTCAGCAGGTCTTTTCGGCCGGGTTGGACAATAACGGAAAGACTTGGAACGTCGATATCATCTCAAAAGACAGCCAGTCCAACCCCAACCGCGCAGCCGAGGTTGCCGCTGACCTGATCTTGGGTGATGAGGTCGATATCATCGTGGCCGCTTCAACGCCGGACACGGTGAACCCTGTTGCTGATCAGGCAGAGATCAACGAAGTTCCCTGCATCACGACCGACTGCCCTTGGCAGCCTTATTTCTTTGGCCGCAATGGTGTTCCAGGTGAGGGTTTTGAAACGACCTATCACTTCTTCTGGGGTTTGGAGGATGTGATCGCGGCGTTCCTAGATATGTGGGACAAAACGGGCGTGACCAAGACAGTGGGCGGTCTTTTCCCCAACGATGCCGACGGAAATGCATGGGGTGATGCGGAATTGGGCCTGCCCAAACCGCTGGCCACAGCTGGCTACACGCTGACTGACCCCGGTCGCTATCAGCCTCTCTCCGACGACTTCTCAAACCAGATCGCAGCGTTCAAAGCTGCGGGTTGCGAAATCGTCACTGGCAACATGATTCCACCCGATTTCGCTACGTTCTGGAGCCAAGCCGCCCAGCAAGGGTTCAACCCAAAGGTCGTGACCATTGGCAAGGCACTTCTGTTCCCATCGGTCATTGAATCGCTGGGAGACCGTGGTGACGGGTTGTCGACCGAGGTCTGGTGGTCCCCGCATCATCCGTTCTCGTCCTCACTCACCGGCATTTCCTCGAAAGACCTTGCCGAAGGTTATACAACAGAGTCGGGTCGACCTTGGACGCAACCGCTCGGCTTTAAGCACGCGCTGTTCGAGGTCGTTGCGGATGTCATCAAACGGGCGGATGATCTGGAAGACCCGTCTTCGATCATTTCGGCAATCACGTCCACCAACCTGAACACAATTGTCGGGCCGGTGAACTGGGGTGATGGGCCGATGAATAACGTTACCAAAACTCCGTTGGTCGGTGGCCAGTGGCAGAAGTCTGGAGACGCATACGAGTTGCAGATCGTTGCCAACAGCACCGCGCCAGAGGTTCCGGTGACGGCGGACATGAAACTGCTGGGCTGACCAGACATTCGGCGCCGATCTTGGCGCCGAATCCTCCATCCGAGAGAAGCATGACGACAATCTTGAAACTCCAAGACCTGAGCAAGGCATTTGGCGCAGTCACTGTCGCCGATGCCATGAGCTATGAGGTCCAACAAGGCGAGGCATTGGGGGTGATCGGGCCCAACGGTGCCGGCAAAACCTCGATGTTCAATCTGATCACTGGGACGCTCAAATCGAATTCCGGAGTGATAGAATTCAATAGGCAGAACGTTACTAAATGGAGCGCCGCAAAGCGCAGCCATGCAGGCATTGCGCGTTCTTTTCAGGTCCCGCAGCCGTTTTCGGGAATGACTGTTTTTGAAAACGCAATGATCGCCGCCACGCAGTCGGCCGGCTTGCATGGGCATCAGGCTGAGCGCTTTTGTCTGGAGGTTCTGGACCAAACGGAGCTGCTGCCCAAGGCAAACGTTCTAGCAGGCAGCCTGACACTGCTGGAACGGAAACGCCTGGAACTGACACGCGCGCTCTGCGCCAAACCCAAACTGCTGCTGTTGGATGAGATTGCCGGTGGTTTGACCGAAGCTGAGTGCAAATCACTGGTTCAAACCATCAAGGACATTCACGCGTCTGGTGTCACCATCATCTGGATCGAACATGTTGTGCACGCCCTGCTGGCTGTCGTGGATCGTCTGATCGTCATCGACTTCGGAAAGAAGATCGCCGAGGGCGAGCCGCAGGCAATCATGGAAAGCGCTGAAGTCAAAGAAATCTATCTGGGGATCGAAGCCGATGCCTGATCCCATTCTTCAAACACGCAGCTTGAACTCCTACTACGGCGATTTCCAAGCGCTCTATGATGTCGAATTGGACGTTGGTGAAGGCGAAGTTCTTGCCATTATCGGTGCGAACGGCGCAGGCAAGACAACCCTGATGCGGTCTATCACCGGGCTGCTGACGAACGGACCGGATCAGATTCACTACCGGGGTCAGGATATCAGTCGCCTTCGCGCGGACCAGGTTGCTGAACGTGGACTGGCGATGGTGCCAGAGGGTCGACAGCTATTCCCCTCTTTGTCTGTCAAAGAAAACCTGATGATCGGCGCCCAAGTTGGTCGCGCAGGCCCTTGGGATCTGAAAGCAGTATATGATCTATTCCCGATCCTTGAAGAGCGAAAAGATCAGGCCTCTACATCGCTGTCGGGCGGTCAACAGCAGATGGTCGCCATCGGGCGTGCATTGATGGCCAATCCCGATCTGATCCTCTTCGATGAAATCAGCCTCGGGCTGGCGCCGATCATCATCAAAGATATCTACGAGGCTTTGCCTGGCATCATCGGTGAAGGCATGAGCGCGATCATCGTCGAACAGGACATAACCAAGGCACTTTCGGTCTCGAGCCGGGTCTACTGCCTGCAGGAGGGGCGCGTTTCGCTGGAAAGCGCATCTGACATCGTATCGCGTGAAGATATCTCACGCGCGTATTTCGGGATCAAATAATATGGAATGGCTGAACGCTATCGTGCAGGGAACACTGCTGGGTGGGCTATACGCGCTGTTTGCCGCAGGTCTGTCGTTAATCTTTGGGGTCATGCGGCTCGTCAATATTGCCCATGGCGATCTGATTGTGTTGGCCGCATATCTCGGCTTGACCGTGACGACCGCGACCGGGATGCACCCGATGGCGGCGTTGGTGATCGTTGTTCCCGCTATGGCGTTGATCGGGTATGCCCTTCAACGCGGCCTGCTGAACCAAACTCTTGGCGATGATATTCTTCCACCGCTGCTTGTGACCTTTGGGCTTAGTGTGATTATTCAGAACGGGTTGCTGGAGGTCTACACGGCCGACCCCCAAACACTGAATGCTGGTGCGCTGGAAACAGCCAGCGTCGCAGTAGGCGGTGTGACCCTCGGGATATTACCGCTACTGACCTTCGGGATCGCCATTGCTGTGATCTGGGGGCTGCAATGGACCTTCTATCAAACCGCGCTTGGTCGCGCATTTCGAGCGGTGTCCGACAATCAAGACATCGCCCAGCTTATGGGCCTCAATCGCAGGCATATCTTTGGACTGGCCATGGCTCTGGCGCTGGGCGTGACAGCAATCGCCGGTATCCTGCTTGGCATTCGGACAAGCTTTGATCCTTCCATTGGCGGGGGCCGCCTGATCTTTGGCTTTGAGGCCGTCATTATCGGTGGGCTTGGCAACCTTTGGGGCACCCTGATCGGCGGCGTTATCCTCGGCGTCGCGCAAACCATCGGAGCCAAGATTGATCCGGGCTGGCAGGTGCTAGCCGGCCATATTGCCTTCCTTGTCATTCTTGCCGTTCGTCCGAACGGCCTCTTTCCGAGGGTTTCCGGATGAACCTGCAGGACTACTCTGTTTCTCGATCGTCAAAAGCAGCACGAGTTGCCGCGATCTTTGCCGCAATCGGTCTGCTTGTTTTGATTGCAGCGCCCTGGTGGGCAGGCCGCGCCGACATGCGCCTGATGGGAGAGCTGTTTCTCTACCTGTCCCTCGCAACTCTTTGGAATCTCATGGCGGGTTACGCCGGTCTCGTCTCTGTTGGTCAGCAAGCCTATGTGGGCTTTGGCGGCTATATGCTCTTTGCGCTTACGATGCTGGGTGGGCTGAACCCATTGGTTGCTATTGCAGCCGCAGGCGTGCTGGGAGCCTTGATCTCGATCCCGGTGGCTGTTCTGATCTTCAGGCTTCGAGGCGCTTATTTTGCCATAGGTACCTGGGTCATCGCTGAAGTCTTTCGGCTGAGCTTCGCGCAAATCTCAGCGCTTGGTGGGGGATCAGGATCTTCGCTGCCCGTTGCCATCGTCAAATCTCTGGCGTCCGGGCGCGCGATGCGAGAGGCGCTTAGTTATTGGCTGGCGCTCGGGGCTGCTATGTTGGTGGTGACTGCCGTTTATCTCTTCCTACGCTCGCGCCAAGGGTTGGCGCTGACGGCAATTCGCGACAACGAACTGGCCGCCGGAAGCCTCGGCATCGATATCTGGCGCACGAAGTTCATTGTGTACGTCGTCACCTCGGCATTCACGGCAATGATCGGCGCTCTGATCTTCTTGCAAAAGCTGCGCATATCGCCGGATGCGGCGTTCAGCGTCAACGACTGGACCGCCTTCGTCATCTTCATCGTCGTAATAGGCGGCATCGGCACAATCGAAGGACCGATTATCGGTACGCTCGTCTTCTTCGCTCTGCGCGAAACGCTGGCCGACCTCGGAACAACTTACCTGATCGTTCTCGGTGTGGTTGCGATTGTCGTCATGCTCAAGGCGCCGAAAGGAATCTGGGGCATGATTCGCAGCCGCTATGATCTGCAACTTTTTCCGCTGGGCTATCGCGTAAAGCACACCGGACAATCCAAGGAAAACTGAACCAATGGCCCGTCAGAAAAAGACCATCATCACATGTGCTGTAACAGGAGCGATCCACACACCAACCATGTCGGAGGCACTTCCGTACACCTATGATGACATCGCGCGGCAGGCGATTGAGGCCGCCGAGGCTGGAGCGTCGATCCTACACCTGCATGCGCGAAATCCGCAGGACGGGTCGCCATCCGTCGACCCAAATGACTTTGCGCCATTTCTGCCCCGCATAAAACAGGCGACCAATGCCGTTGTGAACCTATCGACTGGAGGATCGCTGACACTATCCATTCAAGACCGGATCAACCCGGCCAAGACTTTCAGCCCCGAGATGTGCTCGATGAATATGGGTTCGATGAACTTCTCGTTTCACCCATTGGCAAACCGTTATGGCGATGATGATTGGAAATTTGATTGGGAGAAAGACTATGTCGCGAACTCCGATCAGAACATCTTTCGCAATACGTTCCGGGACATTCGCGAAGCGGCAGAAACGCTCGCGCCGCATGACATCAAATTCGAACATGAATGCTACGATGTCGGCCACTTGTATAACTTAAAATTCTGCATGGATATCGGGTTGTTCAAAGCACCTATTTTCATTCAGTTCATCTTTGGAATCCTCGGTGGTATCGGGCCTGAGGTCGACAACCTGATCTTCATGAAACGTACAGCAGATCGCCTGTTTGGTGATGACTACCGCTGGTCCGTTCTTGGAGCCGGCGGTGCGCAGATGTCGCTTGCTACCACTGCAAGTCAGATGGGCGGCAATCTTCGCGTTGGCCTAGAAGACAGCTTGTTCATCTCACGTGGAAAGCTGGCCGAAAGCAACGCTCAGCAAGTCGCCAAAATTCGACGCATCGTAGAAGATCTGGGCAGTCAGGTGGCGACGCCTGATGAAGCCAGGGAAATTCTGGATTTGAAGGGTGGTGATCGCGTAGCCTTCTGACGCTTACCGATGGATTTGTCCGCTGACTGTGAGTTCGACCGGCCCCCGTTTTTGCGCTCGCGGCGAATGTCTCCTCTGACGGGCCGCGTCGCAGCGACGGTGACCGAGGTCGAACGGCAGGAATGGGCCGTTAGCCGTACTTGTCGCTCCACACCCGATTGTCTGCTTCGTCCGCAGAGCGGTCTTTCGCTGCAACTTGCTGGAACTTCTACTTTGCGGACTTTGCTGACATCTAATCTGTCGAAACCAATGTCCGCTTCCACGAAAGCGAAGTGCAAGATAGTTTGTCGGCAAGAACAAAACCAAAGAGGATAACTTATGGCCCATCGAGAGAAGCTCGGATTTGTCCTCGCGCTGTCTTTAGTATTGTGTTTCGGTTCCTCAGTGGGTTGGGCTCAAGACATGCAGGAACGGCTTAAAGCTGCAGTGGGTGCAAATGATATAGTCGGCCTCCATGGTGCGGTTGTAGTGCTGGATGGTGACAGGATTGCCGAAGCCTACTTCCCTGGTGAAGACGAGCGATGGGGTACGCCAATTGGTCTCATCGATCATGGACCGGAGACCTTGCACGATCTTCGCTCTGTTACGAAGTCTGTCGTCGGTTTGCTGTATGGAATCGCGTTGTCAGAAGGTGCTGTGCCACCTGTCGACGCGTCTTTGTTGGACCAGTTCCCAGAATACGCAGATTTACGCGACGGGTCAGGACGAGAAGACATCACCGTGGCGGATGCGCTCACAATGCAGATGGGAACACAATGGGATGAAAGCCTGCCATACACCGATCCACGCAACAGCGAAATCGCAATGGAACTGGCCGAAGACCGCTATCGCTTTGTCTTAGACCGTCCAATGGTGGCTGAGCCAGGAACAACTTGGACATATAATGGTGGTGCTGTTGCATTGATAGCAAAGTTGATTGCCGATGGTACTGGACAAGACATCGACCTATTCGCCCAGACCCGTTTGTTTGAGCCCCTTGGTATTGAGAGTTATGAGTGGGTGCGTGGCAATGACGGCGTACCATCTGCAGCTTCCGGCTTGAGATTGACCGCTCGAGATCTTGCCAAAATTGGAGTGTTGATTGCTCAAAACGGCGTCTACGATGGTCGAGTAGTCGTACCTGCAACCTGGTTGGATTCGTCGTTTCGTGCAGTCACATCGATCCAGCCAGGATTTGACTATGGGTACTTGTGGTATCTGACTAAGGGCCCGAACGGCGATGCAATTCTTATTGCTGTCGGCAATGGTGGTCAGCGCCTCACCATACAACCAAACGCGGGCTTTGTCGTTTCGACCTTCGCAGGGAACTACAATGATCCAGATGCGTGGCAGACCTCGGTTCGTGTTTTGGTGGAATTTGCCGTACCAGAAGTAGGCAAGCTCCGTCAGCAGTGACTCGGCAGGACTCGTAAGAGTCAAAAGCAGATGCCTGTTGACCATGCAGCATCCGGTAAAAGGACTCATAGCAGTCTTTCACTGCAACCCTCGCGGAGTTCGTCGCAAAAGATGAAGCTGCTGGCCGCCAAGCCTGCTTGAAAGGCAGCCCTTAACGCTATTCCGGTTGCCAGAGCTGAACGACATTTCCCTCGGCATCAACGATGTCTTGCACAAAACACTGTCGGAATTTCCATTGCTTTGAGCCTGGGACCGGCCTGCCTCCAACCCTTGGAAGCTTCTCAAGAACATCAGCAATCGAAGTGATGCAGACTATTGGCTTAAGTGGCGTGGCAGAACGAACCACTGGCGGGTCTTCTATCGGGATTTGCGCTGCGATCTTCTGAGGAGCTTGCAAAATGACGAGTTCGGTATCGTCGTTCGAAATGGCGGCAAATTCTCCGTCGATACCATCGGTCAGCCTTCCGCCAATCGCAAGATAGAAAGCCTTCAGTTTTTCTAAGTCCTTTGCGTATAACACCGCACCCTTGAGCATTTCGAAGTACCTCCAAGGCCCTGCGTAGCAGACATTGGCCCATATTTCAGCATTGGCCGCTTTGGGCTCGAAGCGGAAGATTAACGGGAGATTCCGAAAGTCTGCTTGGGAGCGGCGAGCGGACGATCCCGCCCGCCTAAAAGGTTAAAGATCGATGCGTTCGGCAATACTAAGCGCGTCTTCAAGCTCGACGCCAAGGTAACGCACCGTACTGTCCACTTTGCTGTGACCGAGCAGAAGTTGAACGGCACGTAGGTTTCCGGTCTTTCTGTATATCAAAGCCGCTTTGGTGCGCCTAAGCGAATGCGTGCCGTAGCTGGACGGATCGAGACCAATCGCTGACACCCATTCCCGGACAAGCCTAGCGTATTGCCGGGTCGAAAGATGCGGCAAAGCATGCATACGACTTGGAAACAGATACCGTTGTCCATGCATATATTGAGAAGAAACCCATTGCGACACGACTTCACGTGTATTCTCCGTCACTTCAAATTGCACCGGCTTCGCAGTTTTACGTTGAACAACGGATACCCGATCGCGAACGGAATTGCCGACGGCGAGATCGTTAACCCTCAGGCGGACGAGATCGCACCCGCGCAACTTGCTATCGATGGCAAGATTGAACAATGCTAGGTCTCTCAGCTTGTTTGCAAGTTCGAGCCGAGCGCGAATGGCCCAGACTTGCTTTGACTGCAATGGCCGCTTCTGTCCGACTAGTCTGCCTTTGTTCCAAGGCGGACGACGCGTTGTGACAACGGGAAGTAGAGATTTGGACATCTTATATCTCCGTCCATTCCCTTCCGTCCCAAACATCGACACTGTGCCGACAGCTGTAGTCTAATTGCCGCTCGCGTGTCTTCAGCACAGGAATTTCTCAGGTTTCAGGAACTGCCACCGCTGATCTTCTTACCCATTACATCCGCTGCCTGCCGCAACGGGTCATCTGCGAGATGCGCGTAGCGTTGCGTGGTAGACGGGTTCGTGTGTCCAAGCAATCGACCAACTATAGGCAGACTCAGACCGCTGGAAACGAGATGCGACGCATGCGTATGCCGATTGTCGTGGATACGGTAGTCTTGAAGGCCTGCTGATGTGGTGACCGAGCTCCAAAATTTCTTCAGATCTTTGTACGGTTGGTCCGGAGAGCGTCCCGGAAACAACCAGCGACTCTCAGGAGAATCCCCTGCGCTCATTGCCGCAAGCAAATCACAGGTTGCTGACGATATTGGCAGGTGCTCTCGTCGCTTTTGCTTTGTGTGGTGCGACGGCTTTGTCCAGACCGCTCGATCCAAATCGAAGTCTTCCCATTTTGCCGTCAGGACCTCGCCGATCCGTGCACCTGTCAGGAGTTGCAGTCGGATAGCGTTGGCTGCAACCTGATTTGGATGCTCTGACAGAGCCACCAACAGCCTTTGCAGCTCATCGTCAGATAACCAGCGGTCCCGCTTTTCCTCGGGAAACTTTTCTATGCCGCGCGCCGGATTGTCAGAACGCTGACCCCAGCGCACAGACAGTTCAAACATTTTCGACATGAGGGCCAGAGTGCGATTGGCTTGATATGGAGTATCACGCATTTGATTGTGAAGCTTCTGAACATGCTGATGCGTCACTTCAATGACTTTAAGGTTACCAAGCTTGGGGAGAATGTATCGGTCCAGCATTGACCGATCATTCCGAACACTACCGGGACGTTTCTTTGGCTCCGCATGTGCGGTCATGTATTGCTCGGCAAGTAAGTTCACCGTTGGTGAATGCCTGAGCGTTTGAGCGTCCGCGACAGGGTCTCCGCCACGCACCACGTCAGCAAGAATCGCGCGTGCCATTTCGCGGGCGGCGCCCAATGACAAGGTCGGCCCATATCGCCCAAGTGTCTTGCGTTTCGACCGTCCGGTTTGTTTGTTGCGATATTGAACTACGAAGCTTTTGACACCGGTTGTTTTCACGCGGAGTCCAAAACCCGGCAGACCGTCATCCCAATAGATCGTGTCCCGGTTTGTTGCTGAAAGGCGATCGACACTTGATTTTGTTAATCTGACGTTGGGCATATTGGTCTCGGACGGATTGGGTAAGCACAAGGTAAGCAAAGTGCGGAGGGTTGGGAAGGGTCTTTAAGAAACCTCTGCACGCTAAAACTTCTGTTATTTAAGAGAAAATACTGTTCAATCGAATTGGCTATAATGCTATCGAAAATGAGATAATAAGACTTTTAATCAGTGGGTCGCAGGTTCGAATCCTGCACGGCTCACCACTTTTTCATACTGTATCAATCGCTTCCGGCCGCAAAATGCGACGCTGCGATTTGATCAACTTGCGACTGTCTTGCACCGACAAAATTCGCAGACACTGGTGGTTTCCAGTGTTCCTGTAACACTGGCATTGATCGATGAAACCATATGGGTAAAGGCCGTATCGACGCAGGTTTCACAGATATGTCGATGGTCGTTTTGATGACAAAGGCCGCGGTACTACCACGTAATTCTTATCTCATCACGCTGACCTTCACTTCTAACAATTAATACCGGCTGGTCCGTTACGACCCCAAAAACGTATCTGCTTTTGTGCTCAACCGGGTATCCATTGCTGGTAACTTTCACTTCGTCCTCTGCCAGACCTTGCGGTAGGGCAAGCGCATACCAGATTGCGCCGGGATCGGGGTCGGGGCTGGTTACATCCAGCGAGATGCTTCTGCCAGTTGGGCTGAATTCATACGCCCTGAGCACAGCACCAATTCGATTGTCTGCAATGGGGAACGGAGCTTGTAGTTCATCGCGTGAGACTGGCAGGCGAACAATAAGATTGCCAATTCGACCGTCCCGAATGGAAAGCGGAAGTGTGACATTCGATGTTCCAGCCGTCTCGTCGATCCCTGCGTTATCGAACGATAGAGAATACAGGTAGTCACCTTCAGGGGCCGTGAAATCTGGGAAACTCCTTGTTTTGAAAGGTGGTTCCATCACTTCTGTGTATCCTGCACCGCTGAGTTCCATCTTGTTTGGGTAAATCGCGCCGTCATTTATTGTCGCCACGGCCAACTGCAAACCGCCGATACCTGGCGGCAGTTCCTCCCACTCAGACTCTGGCGGTTCCGATGTGAGGATGCCTTCGCACATGTTGTAATTGGCTTTCCAGTAACCACGGGACACACAAGTTGATGAACAGGTGTAACACATTGGGTCGCAGTTAAGGTCCTGAAAGAGGTGTGGGCAATTGTCTCCACATGTGAAGTCGCGTTCGTCGTCTGGATCTGTTTCTTCGGTCGAATAGATCCCATCCAAAAGAACAAGTGACGGCTTGGACTTTTCAATGCGAGACGTAAGTTTGAGACGGTTGGGTTTGGAAGATACTTCCTCCGCCCGGTTGGATACCGTGACATCGACGCCTGCTTCGCGAACGAAAATAACTGGGTCAAATGGCTTGGGAAGATCAGATGGAAGCACAGAGACGATCAGATCGAGAGAGCCTGAATCAGGGATCTCCAGGATTGGGATAACGTCACGGAACGTTATGGGTATCGTTTGATCGTCGTCGGGGGGCTTCAGGTCGAAGATATATGTCGCAGATGATGGCACTTCTGCGAATATTTCAGAGACATCGACCCATTCTTGACGCGATGTCCCGTTGGACACGATGAGGCTGCCGTTTGCTGGTTTGCCTTCGTATTCAAACTTGACCGATAGTTTGCCAAAACTCTCTGGTTTTTCTACGTCGGCCAACAACACAACGGGCAGCGCAAGAAGGGACAGGAACGGGATTGCAAGGCGTGCGTATAACGCCGCCGTGGTTTCTACTAACATTTGCTTAATCCAATACAAAAAAGGGCTTTTGGAAAATTCAGGTGTCAAAAATTCACCTGCCTCATTGTACACTTTTTTCGTTTATCCGTCGAGAATGGGCGCTCTAGTCGCTGTAACCGGCACAGCTTGGCAAAACGCGCGACATTTCACAGCGCTGGCCCGGCACCCCCGTTTCATCAATGGTCCAATCGGAATCTGTGTTGTCCCGGTTGAACGGGTCAAAACGCGGTTTGATCTGTTTCGGCGACCGATCAAGGAAACACGATAAGACTTCGCTTTCAGCAATTTTATGCGTTGGTATAAGGCACGCTAAACGAGATACTCTTTTCATCCTGACAACGCTTGGTTGCGGGCGCGTTTTTGCCTATGCAAAATTGATTTTTTGCAACTAAACCGGTAGCCTTTCCAAAAAGGTGGACAACACCGGAGGCAGTGAGAGAGCAGATGCCACAAGCAAAAACACGTGTTTTGCGGGCCAGGGTGCCTGCGCGTATGATGGGCAAAAGGGACGGTCTGTTTTTCCTTTGGGGCGAGATCGAGCGCGCGCGCCTCAAAGCGGAAAGCGCGCTTGCGCCCGAGGCGGCCGCATCGGATGGAACAAGAGCGAAAAGGGCGGGCTCGACCAAGGGATCATCGCCGGTTCCGACCGACGAATTCATTTTTTATTGATGAAATGAAAAGGTCAGCCCACGTCGCCTATTTCTTTTCAAAAAACAGGATCACTTCGCCCAGGCGAACGCCAAAACGTGATACGTAGGCGCGGTTCAGCAGTCGATCATCATCCAACAACCACATCCAGTCGTCGAATTTGACACGCATCGTGCCTTCTTTGATCGGCAGGTCGATCTTGTACTTCCAGTTGAACGTATCGCCGCGTTCAATCCCGCTGGCCGTGCCCAAAACGCCAGGGGCAGTCCCTGTCCACGTATCTTCACCGGTTTTCGTCAGCGTCCAGATACGCTGTTCGGTGGCGCCATCGTCATAAACGAAATCTTCAACTAGCGTCAGGGTTTCACCATCCCATGTCCCGTCGATATCCACCGTAAATCTGCGGGGGATATTGCCCAGAATATCCTGAAACTGACCGTAGGCCACTGTTTTGCCTTCGAAGAACTCTTCGAGATTCAGTTGCCGGTCGGACAAGAAGGTTTTGGGCACTTTCGGCTTGCTGGAACAGGCCGTCAGAAGCGCAAGGCTTGCTATGGCAAGAAAGGTGAGAAGGGAACGGAAAACACTCATTGCAGTGGTTTCCCTTCGGATGTCGCATCAAACCCGTTTGCGCCTGGCACATGCGTGGTTTTTACATCGGGAGCAGGGCGCATCGTGGCAACCAGCTCAGCGACCTTGAGGCCGAACTTGCGCATCTCGGATCGGTTCATGATGACACCGTGTTCCGTCAGATACATCCAGTCTGTGACGTCCAAAGTGTGCCCGCCGGCATCTTCAGGCAGAATGATCCGATAAGTCAGCTTGACGGTCGATCCCGAAATGATGCCCCGACCCTCACCAACAATATCGTCCGCCGTTGCCGTGAACGTGTTGCCTGTGCCCAGTGTCAGATACCACTTTCGGGTCATCTGTTTGCCGTTGGAATAGGTGAAGTATTCAGACAGCGTGCCCGAGTTTCCCTTCCATTCGCCGACCATGCGCGCGACAAAGCTGTTCGACATCTTCCCATTGGGGCCATAGATCAGCCCTTCAGACAGGATTTCTCCGTTCAGATGCTCTTTCAGTGAAAAGGCCGGTCCGGTTCCTGTGTAATCTGACGGAGATTGTGCGCGAAAGCTCAGCAGGCGGGCGCGGATGAAAACTGCGATCAGAAGGACCAGCAGGATGATGGCGATAGCGTTCATTTGCTTGTGACCTCGGTGGGCAGGGTCAAGACCATTCCAAACGCGCCGAGCTTGAGGATGCAGGGCAGCACCGCATAAGCAAGGTTGAGTGTCTCTAGCGCGTCAGCAGAATTGGTCTGACCGGGGGTGAAGCCGCTGCGTTCCAGCAGTGGCAAGGTGAAAAAGGCAGCCAGGGCGAGGCCCAGCTTGCCAGCGAAGGACCAGATGCCAAACGCGGCAGAGGCGTTCAGCCCGGCCCGAGTCAGGACGACAGAAAACATAGCGGGCAGCACGACCATATCCGCACCTAAGGCTGCGCCCGAGGCAAGGCAGATCACGGCAAACCCGGCTAGATTCCCAGCACTCAGGGTGGCGGCACCGATAAACCCCGCGATTGAGAGGGGCATGGCAATCATCAGAGTCTGTTTCGGGCCAATCCGGTTGCTGAGCTTGGCCCAAAGCGGCACACTTGCGCCCGCGCTGAGGAAGAACAGGATCAACAGCGGGCCTGCTTTGCCCGGCAGTTGCAACCGATCTTCAACAAAAAACAAAAACAGGGTCGAGGTGATGGCCACGGGAAGGCTGTTGACCAGCGCAAGCGCCAGCAGGCGAAGCCCTCCGGCCTGACCCAGCCCTGCAAAAGACAGACCGGTGCCGGTGATCGGCGTACGCCTCCAGATCGGAATAGTCAGCAACAGAGTCAGAACGGACAGCAGCCCCAAAAAAACACCAAAGGCGGGATAGCCTTGGGCTTGCGCGCCAAATGCAACCAAAAGCGCCGGGGCGCTGGCGGCGATGACCACGCCGGTCAATTGCCCGCCTTCGCGATAGGCGGCCAAGGTCATAAGCTCTTGCGGGTCTGTACGCTTTGCCAACGTTGCGCTGCGCCCATACAAGAGGATGGTGCCCAAGCTGTAAGCCGAGAACAGCAAGATCAGAATCGCGATCAGCGCGGCGACACTGGCGTCCTGCGGCAAGCTAAAGAGCAAAGGGAACCCGACCGCCAGCCCCAACGCCGCCAGAGAAGCAAATACAAGCTGGCCCTTTGGCCACTTGTCGATTGCCCAGCCAATCAACGGGTCCTGAACCAGATCAACAAGGCGGATCACCAGCAGAACGGTTCCAATAACCCCCAGGCCAATCCCCAGATTCACCGCCGCAAAGCGCGGCAGGTGAATGTAAAGCGGGATGCCCGCCGCAGCGAGCATCAGCGCATACAGGCTGACCCGAGGATAAAGCATCAGCGCCCCTGAAGTTTCTGTGTAAACGAGGCGGACCGCGTGTTGTCGCCCAGAAATACAGACATGAAACTGCGTTTGATGCCCGGATAGGACATGGTGCAGGTCTTTTGCCCGTTCAGCCAGAAGCTCACCTTATCCGGCCCATCGGACACCGCGAGAAAGCTGTCGCCCTTGGTCACGGCTTTGAAGCACTGGTCCAGCTGATTGCGCACCGGGGCGGAACGTCCGATCCGGTCCATCTCGTCCAGAGTCGAGTTGACCAGCGCTTTTTTCTTGAAGTTCTTGCGGTAGGTCAGTTGCAGGCCGATATCTTCGCTCCAACTGAACGGCGCGCCGCCGGGGGTATAAAGTTTGGCGTCATAGATTGGCAAACCCAGATACCGAAAGGTTGCTGAGCCACGCAGTTGCGCGTCCTTCAACTCGTCCGTTACGGGCGATGCCATTACCCCTGACGGGGCCAACAACGCCGCTGCCAGTAGCGCTGCGCGCAAAATTCCCTTATTCGGCCGCCACAGGGATGGCCGGGTCGTTCCCAGAAATGCCATTGTCAGCTCCGATGGTTTGCGGGGTGCCGTTTATTCGCGCAACGACGTGCATAGCGCTGGCAATCCCGTCTTCGTGAAATCCGTGCCGGTTATAAGCGCCGGCAAACCAAGTTCGGTTCTGTCCCTGCATCTCGCGGATTTGCCCTTGTGCTTTCAGGGCGGCTTTGTCGAACACCGGATGGGCAAATTCGACCTGATCATAGATTTTGTCCGCGGGAATTTCTGATGAGGCGTTCAGTGTCACAAACAGCGGATCGCTGTCCGGGATGTTCTGAAGCCGGTTCATCCAATAGGTCACGCCCACATCTCCGGCTTGCGAGCGATACGTCCAGCTGGACCAGCACGCGCGCCGCTTGGGCATTTGACGTGGATCACAATGCAGAATTGCCGTATTGGGTTGGTAGCGGATCGCGCCCATAGCTGCGGCCTCGGCAGGTGTCGCGCCTTCGCCCAGAATGGCAAGGGACTGGTCCGAGTGCGTTGCCAAGATGATCTCGTCGAATTGATCCGTTTGCCCCTGGCTTGTGACGCTGACGCCCATGTCGTCACGATGAACGTGTTGAACCGGGGCGGCCAGCCTGATGTCACAGCCACGGGCGCGCAAGGCCGCGTCGATCCGGCGGACATATTCGATGCTGCCGCCTTTGACCGTGTACCACTGGTGTTGATTGGCGCGTCCACTGGCCAGCAGGGCATGGTTGCGGAAGAACTGCACAAGCGAACGGGCCGGGAACTGATCTACGAACTCAACCGGAGTGGACCAGATCGCGCCACACATCGGCATCAGATAGTTGTGGCGGAACCAGTGACCCAGACGCAGTTGATCGACCAGTTCGCCAATCGTTGTGTCGTCGTCCTTGGCGGCCTCGGGCGCTTCTTTGCCGAAGCGTATGATGTCTGCAATCATCTTGTAATAGGCGGGGCGCGCCAGATTGCGTTTCTGTGCGGTCAGGGTGCGCAGATTGTTCAACCCGTATTCGATGCGGCCATTGTCGATGGTCGCTCCAAAGCTCATTTCGCTTTTGGTGACAGGTACGTTCAGCTCATCAAAAAGCTGCGTAAGGTAAGGGTAAGTCGCGTAGTTGAAAACGATAAAGCCGGTGTCGACCGGCTGGTCGCCGTTTTTACCAGCCATCACCGTACGGGCGTGGCCGCCCAGCCTGGGTTCGGCTTCATACACCGTCACGTCGTTGTTTTCTGAAAGGTAATACGCGGCAGAGAGACCCGAAATGCCTGCACCTACAATCGCAATTTTCTTTCGTACACCCCGGGTTTCGTCGAACATTCCAGCCTCGTTATGTGACATTTTACAATGAGATACGCAGGGTGTGGCGTGCTGGATCAATCCGGATAGAAGTTTTTAACAGATGCACTATCTTGTGACTTCGGGTTTCAGCGCCCGCTTCCTTGCGTCACCCTATGATCCACCGCGGATGCAGGGCCGTAAAAAGGATAACTTCAACAAAACGGCGCGGGTATGAGCAGCTTTGACGGAAAAACCTATTGGATCATCGGCGCAAGCGAAGGTTTGGGCCGTGCCTTGGCCGAGGCGTTGAGCCATAAGGGCGTGCATCTGATCTTGTCTGCACGCAACGCCGCGCGTTTGAATGAAATCTGTTCCAAGCTTCCAAATGCACGCGCGATTCCGTGTGATGTGACCGATTTAGACTCTGTACGTAGTGCCGTGGCCGAGGCCGGTCAGATCGACGGACTGGTTTACAATGCAGGCGCTTACGAGCCGATGCGCTCGGGAGATTGGGATACCGAGGCGTCGCTCAGGATCAGCGATGTGAACTATTCGGGGGCGTTGCGGGTGTTAGGTGAAACGGTTCCTGGCTTTGTTCATAAAGGTCAGGGAGAGATCACTTTGATCGGGTCGCTGGCCGGGTATCACGGTTTGCCTGCCGCGATCGGATATGGGGCCAGCAAGGCGGCGCTGATCTCGCTGGCCGAAACGATGCGGCATGATCTGGCGGGCACCGGTGTGACGGTGCGCATTATCAATCCCGGCTTTATCAAGACGCGCCTGACCGACAAGAACAGTTTCAAAATGCCGATGCTGATGACGGCTGAGGATGCGGCAGAGCGCGTGGTCAAAGCGATGTCGCGCCGCCGGTTCCGTACCGATTTCCCGGCACCATTCTCGTGGTTTATTCGTCTGATCGACTACCTGCCGGATCTGCTGGTGTATCGTGGAAAATAGACTCTAACAAAACTGCCCCTGGCAGAACCAGCCTGCCGACATGGTGCCTCCGTGCCCGTAGAACAGCCATAGGCGTTCGCCCTGTTCCGTCACCACCACCCAGTAATCGCGCACGCCGCTGCGCCAGTTGGGATCGTCCAACCACCATTCCGGCGCGATCCGTTCCGGGCCAGTAGCCTGGGCCAGTAGCCAGTCGCGTCCGCGCCAGCGGAAGGCGGTTGGGACATCCGGGGTTTCCGGTGCCATAACCGGCTCGGGCTGCCACATCTGCAAGGGGCGTGGGCGCGACGGTGCAGGCCAGTCGCGCGCGGGTTCCGACCATGCAGCCGCCAGCGTCTGTGCCGTTTTCTCGGGGATATGAGAGGCGGCGGGATGCCGTCTTGTGATCGCCTCCAGCCCCACCCGCGCACCCAGCTTGCCGATCAGGTCATCCACGGCTGTATTGCCCTCAAGCCGGTTACGGGCCACGCGGCGTGCCTCGGCGTGACCGGCGATGGTGCGGGCATGGATGGGCTCGGTCTGGATCGCCTCAAGCCGCAGCATGTCGATGCCATAGCCCGCATCGATCTTGTCAATTTTCATCTCTAACAAAGGACGAATGCGATGTTTGTCATAGGTCGGGCGGGCTAGTCCAATCTCGATGACCTCGGCCGCCTGATCGGCGCGATGCGCCTCTAGCCGCAGGGTGCGGACACCGCGATCTTTCTCTTCCAGCTTGGCGCAGAGGGTGGGCAGCACCCGATCGACAGCGGCCATCACATCCTCAATCAGGCCGATTGGGTTGGGCAACGTCATCCGCACCGCAAAATGATGTGGTGGGCGGGCCGGAGAAACCGGCTCGGGCGCGCTGCCCATGGCCTGATCCAGCCGCAATACCAACCCCCGCCCGAACCGCCGCGCCAGCGACGCGCGTGGCTGTCCCAGTAGATCGCCGATCCGGCGCAGGCCCAGCCGGTTCAACTGGGTCACAACCGGGTCGTCCAGTCGCAGCGCCGCGATGGGCAGGGGGCTGAGCGCTCTATAGGATTGCCCCGGCGCTGCAATACGCGCGCCACCACCCAAGGACATCACCTGCGGTGCTGCCCCGCCTTTGGTCCAGTGCCGCCGCTTGCCTGCCCGGGCGCGGGTGGCGCGGGCTTCCTGGCTGATGGCGTCGCCGTTGCGGTCGGATGTGGCCTCTTGTCCCGCATAACGCGCCAAAGCCCAGGCTGCGCCCAGCGTGTCGGCAATGCCCATCTGCACGCTGAGGCCCATATCAGCGCAGTCCGTTTCAAGCACGCTCAGCAGCGTCTCTTCCCCGCCAAACAGATGCGCACAACCCGACAGATCAACGATCAGCCCATCCGGAGCTTCTTCGGCCACCCAAGGGCTGAACTTGCCCGCCCAGCGGCGCAGCGCGGTTAGAAACGCGGCTTCGGCCGGGGCGTTGCGGTGCCGTGTGATCAGGCTGGCGCACATGGCATGGGCATCGCGCACGGGCTGGCCCACACGCAGCCCGGCGGCCTGTGCTTCAGTATTCAATGAGGTAATGACCTGCATGTTCGACTGCTCGGTGACCACAGCCAACGGCCCGGAATGCAGCCCCCGCGCGGCGCGGATCAGCCGTTCAGCCCCAAGACGGGGAAACCACAGTGAAAGTATTCGGCGTTTTGGCATCGGCAGACATCAAAATGTTCCCATTTTGTTCTTATTCGAGAATCAACGCCCGAGTCCACGCTTACCCGCAGGTCAGGCGCTGAATTACACCGGCACCATTTACAAAGACGTTCAGCCTGTCGATCCGGTAATCCTGCGTTGCAATGTCATCAGGTCCCAGCACACGGGTGCGTTCCGGCAAATCGGCCTGAATGGTCGAAACCGGCTGGCCCACCGAGTCGGCAAATGCTTCGCCCTGACAAAAGGCTAGATCAACAGGCGCGGCCTCGGGCGCAAGGCGCGCTTCTTCGGGGGCCGGGGTCTCGGCGCAGGCGGCCAGAAGGATCAGAATCGGGATAAATCGGTGCATTGGCGTTCCTCATTCCGGCAATGTCGTTTCTGCAATATCAAACAATTAGCAAGTCTGTCATGAAAGCACAGTTGAAAACACCCTGCAATTGACGCAGGGTCGGGTCAAAGAAGACAGGGAGACAGTGATATGCGCACCCGTGCCGCCGTCGCCGTTCAGGCGGGCAAACCTTTGGAAGTGATGGATGTGAACCTCGAAGGTCCCAAGGCGGGCGAGGTACTGGTGGAAATCAAGGCCACCGGCATTTGTCATACAGACGAATTCACCCTGTCGGGTGCCGACCCCGAGGGCCTGTTTCCGGCCATTCTGGGCCATGAAGGCGCAGGCATCGTGGTTGAGGTCGGCCCCGGCGTCACCAGCCTGAAGCCGGGTGACCACGTGATCCCTCTTTACACTCCTGAATGTCGCGAGTGTGAATACTGTCTGCATCCCAAAACCAACCTGTGCCAGGCGATCCGGGAAACCCAAGGCAAAGGCTTGATGCCCGACGGGACCTCGCGATTCTCGACTTTGGATGGTGATCCGATCCTGCATTACATGGGCTGCTCGACCTTCTCGAACCATACAGTTCTGCCCGAGATTGCGCTGGCCAAAGTGCGTGAAGACGCGCCCTTCGACAAGATCTGCTATATCGGTTGCGGCGTCACCACTGGCATTGGCGCGGTGATCAACACCGCCAAGGTCGAGATCGGCAGCCGCGCCATCGTGTTTGGTCTGGGCGGCATCGGCCTGAACGTGATTCAGGGATTGCGCCTGGCCGGGGCTGATCAGATCGTTGGCGTTGACCTGAACCCATCGAAGGTCGAGATGGCCACGAAATTCGGCATGACCGATTTTGTGAACCCCAAAGAGGTCGAAGGCGACCTGGTTCCCTATCTGGTCAACCTGACCAAGGGCGGCGCGGATTATACCTTTGACGCCACCGGCAATGTCGGCGTGATGCGCGACGCGTTGGAATCGGCGCACAAAGGCTGGGGTGAATCGATCATCATCGGCGTGGCGCCTGCAGGTGCCGAGATCTCGACCCGTCCGTTCCAACTGGTCACCGGCCGGTCATGGCGCGGCACAGCTTTCGGCGGCGCGCGCGGCCGGACCGATGTGCCCAAGATCGTCGACTGGTACATGGAAGGGAAGATCGAGATCGACCCGATGATCACCCACACCATGGGTCTGGATGACATCAACCACGGCTTCGACCTGATGCATAAAGGTGAGAGCATCCGGTCGGTCGTAGTGTATTGAGAAAACTGAAATAATCTCGAAGGGCGGGCTTTTGCTCGCCCTTTTTCGTTACTACATTCCGCAATACGAATTATTTTTGTTTGAGGAATTTCAGTGACAACAGCAGGCATGGATCGCTTGGCGGTCCTTATTGATGCAGAGAATGTACCGGCAAAACACGCGCCGGAGATTTTTGAAGAAATTGCCACGTTGGGCGAGGCCAGCCTAAGGCGGATCTACGGAGATTTTTCGAACGGGGCGCCGCAGGGTTGGAACTCTTTATCATTGGCAGAATACGCAATCGTTCCGCATCAGCAGTTTGCAAATACGTCCGGAAAAAACTCCAGTGACATCGCGCTGGTCATAGATGCGATGGACATCTTGCATTCCGGTCGATTTGGCGGGTTTGTACTGGTGTCGTCGGACAGCGATTTCACTCGCCTGGCCAGTCGCATCCGCGAGCAGGGGTTGAAGGTATTCGGCATTGGAGAAGAACGAAAGGCTCCCAAAGCGTTCGTGAATGCGTGCAACAGGTTTATCTACATTGAAAACATCCAAAAGCCGGAGTGCGGAGCAAATACCTCAAAAGAAAACAAGGGCGCAAAATCGAAACATGAGTTGAACCATGCCTATCAGTTGATCCGGAACGTTGTACTGAACACAAACGAAGCTGATAGCTGGGCGAGCCTTTCATTCGTGGGTAGCCAATTGGGCAAGATGTATCCGGACTTCGATTCGCGCACTTATGGCCACAAAAGATTGAGTGACCTGGTCCGCGCCATTGGCCGCTTTGAGGAAGGTAACGTCAATGGAGGTTTGAAGATCAGGTGCAAGGAGTCTTGAAGGCCGGACCCTATTCCCCCGGTCGCGAGGCACCGGTATCTGATCGCGGAGACCGCACCCGGAGAACCGGGGTGTTCACAGACGTGGTGTTAGAGCGACTCTCCCTCCAGACCACGAATACACCGGACGCAATGATGATACTGGCCCCGACGGCGACCCAGCCGTCCGGGTGTTCCCCAAAGAAGACCATGCCGAAAATCGTGGCCCAGATGATCTGACTGTATTGGCTGGGCGCGACGACTCCGGCGGGTGCCGCGCGGTAGGCGAGGATGATCAGGTGCTGCGCGATGACCGAAAACACGCCGACCAGCGCCATCATCGCCAGATGCAGCAGGGATGGAGGCTGATACACAGCCGGCTGCGCAAGGCTCATGACCAGAATGGCCAGCAGCATAGGATAGAGGATCAGCACGGCGGATCGTTCCTCATTCCCGATCTTGCGTACAAGAACAGAGCCAAACGCGCTGCAAAACGCGGCCGTAAGGGCGGCGAGGTGACCGAGGGTGATGTCTGTCGCGCCCGGGCGCAGAACGATCAGAACGCCGATCAGGCCAACGCCGACCGCAGCCCAGCGTTGGATGCGCACAACTTCTCCCAGAATGGGTATCGACAGGACGGTCACAATCAGCGGGAAGGAAAACAGCAGCGAATAGACCTCGGCCAGTGGTAGCACTGAAAAGGCGTAAAAGGCGCAGACCATGGATGTGACCACCAGTCCCGAACGCAACAGCACCAGCCAGGGATGATGCGGGCGGAAGTTGCTGGGCGTCCGGTCGGCCAGCATGGATACGGCCATTGGCACAAAGGAAAACAGCGTGGCGAAGAAAATAATCTGCATCACCGAATAGGTCCCGCCCAACACCTTGATCAGCGCGTCGTGGCTGGCAAAGACCGCGAATCCCGCAAACGCGAAACCAAGGCCCCTGAGGGTGGTGTTTTGAGTGCTCATGGATCGGCCTCGGGTGATGTCGGTGTGGTGGCACTGTGCCGTGGCAGCGCAAAGGGGCTGTCTTGCCCCTGAGTAACCCCATTTTTGCGGGGCGCATAGCCCCTATTTTACCGCTAACATGGCAAAGCCGCCATGCAGAGGGATCAACGCAGGATCGGTGGCGCGTCTTTGGGTTGACGGGCCGATTGCACGCCTGCCTTCATCCCCACGCCGATACGCCGGGCCAGCGCGACCCACGGGATTGCGGTTTCTGGCGGCAGTGTCTGGGTGGCTATTTCTTCGAACAGGTCCAGCCAGTGGGCGAACATCTCGGGTTTTACATCGGGCCGTTCGATATGGACCCGTTGTGGATTGCCGTCGTAGCTGCGTTCAAACAAGATGGCGTTGCGCCAGAACGCGGCGATCTTTTCCTCATGCGCGGGCCAGTCGGTGACATGGTTGGCAAAGACCGGACCCAGCACAGCGTCTTCACGCACGCGGGCATAGAAGGCGTGGACCTGCGCATTGATCTGATCGGGTGTCGCCGGAAAGCGCGGCGGCAGGGTGGGTCTGGTCATAAGGTCACCAAATTCGACTCTGTCCCGGGGAAGTATCCCCTTCAGCCGTCATGCAACAGGCGTGGTTTTGTCGCGCGGCTCGGGCGTCAGGATATGCCGTAGCAAGGCGACCGGATGCGCCCGCAGGCTGAGGCGGGTGGCGACGTAATCTTCGACCACCTGCTCACCCAATGTCATTTGCGGCAGATAGGCTTCGGGCTCGTCCAGCGCCTCACCTTCCATATCTTGCGAGAACAGAGGCAAGGGCTTGGCGGTTGCAATCGCTTTGGCCTGCCACAATGCCTCGCGCCGGGTCAGGTCGCAGGCGGCGAAGGCATCGGCCTCGGCCAGCCGTTCGATCACCGACGGCCCCAGCCCCGCGCGACGCCACACATCGTCGACCTGGTGGTAGCCGTTGCCGCGCGCGGCGGTCAGCCAGCTGGCGTCTTCTTCGCTGAGGCCCTTGATCTGGCGGAACCCCAACCGCAGGGCCAGCCCGCCATGGCCGTCGGGCTCCATCACGTTGTCCCAGAAGCTGGCATTGATGCAGACCGGACGCACCTGCACCCCATGTTCCCGCGCATCGCGCACGATCTGGGCAGGGGCATAGAACCCCATCGGCTGTGAATTCAGCAGGGCGCAGGCGAAAATACCGGGATGGTGGCATTTGATCCAGGCGCTGGCATAGACCAGCAGTGCAAAGCTGGCCGCGTGGCTTTCGGGGAAACCGTATGAGCCAAACCCTTCGATCTGTGAAAAACACCGCTCGGCAAAGTCGTCGTCATACCCATTGCGCTTCATGCCGCGCAGAAACAGCGCGCGGAACTCGCTGACATTGCCGTGCTTCTTGAACGTCGCCAGCGACCGCCGCAGCCGATCGGCCTGTTCCGGGGTGAACCCCGCGCCCACAATGGCGATCTGCATTGCCTGTTCCTGAAACAGCGGCACGCCCAGCGTTTTGCCCAGCACCTCACCCAGTTCGTCCGAGGGGAAGCTGACCTCCTCCTCTCCGTTCCGGCGGCGGATATAGGGGTGAACCATGTCGCCCTGAATGGGGCCGGGGCGGATGATGGCGACCTCGATCACCAGGTCATAGAAATTGCGCGGCCGCATCCGGGGCAGGAAGTTCATTTGAGCACGTGATTCCACCTGAAACACGCCGATACTGTCGGCTTTGCACAGCATGTCATAGACCACCGGATCCTCAGGCGGCAGGGTTGCTAGTGTATAGCTGGTCTGGTGGTGCTGACCGATCAGATCGAATGCCTTGCGGATGCAGGTGAGCATCCCAAGGCTGAGGACATCGACCTTGAGGATACCAAGCGAGTCGATGTCGTCCTTGTCCCAGCAGATGACCGTACGGTCCTCCATCGTGGCGTTCTCGATGGGAACAAGTTCGTCCAAACGCCCCTCGGTTATGATAAAGCCGCCGACGTGCTGGGATAGATGACGGGGAAATCCGTCGATCTCATACACCAGTATTAGAGTCTGTTTCAGGCGACGGTCCTCGGGATCGAGGCCGATCTCGCGCATCCGGTGCGCCTCAAGCCCGACGGTCGAAAAGAAGCCCCAAAGCTGCGAGGACAGCGCCGAGATCGTGTCCTCGGTCAGCCCCATAGCACGGCCGACCTCGCGAATGGCCCGCTTGCCGCGGTAATGCACGACCGTGGCGCAGAGCCCCGCGCGTTCGCGGCCATAGCGGTCATAGATGTGCTGGATCACCTCTTCGCGGCGTTCGTGTTCAAAATCCACGTCAATGTCGGGCGGTTCATCACGCGCCTCAGAGACAAAGCGTTCGAACACCATCGTACCCATCTCGGGGCTGACTTCGGTGATGCCGAGGCAGAAACAGACCACCGAATTGGCCGCCGAGCCGCGCCCCTGGCACAGGATGCCCCGAGATCGGGCGAAATGGACGATGTCGCGGACGGTCAGGAAGTAGGGTTCATATTTCAGTTTGCCGATCAGCGTGAGCTCATGGGCCAACATCTTCTGAGCCTTATCCGACGCGCCCGCAGGATAGCGCCATTTCAGCCCCTCATGCGCCAGACGGTGCAGGCGTTGGGTCGGAGTTTCCTGTTCGCTGCCTTCGCTGGGATATTCATAGCGCAGCTCGTCGAGCGAGAATGTGAGTTGCGTGCTGAGTTCATGGGCGCGGGCAACAGCGCCCTCGTGACCTTTAAAGATGCGCAACATCTCGGTCTCGGATCGCAGGCGCTGTTCCCCATTGGCCAATGCCTCGCGACCCAGATCATCCACCTTACGGCGCAGGCGGATGGCGGTCAGAACGTCGGCCAGCTTACGACGCGCGCCGTGGTGCATCATCGGTGTGGCACTGGCGAGGGTGGGGATGCCCAGTTCCTTTGATTCAGTCTCTAACAAAGAGAAATATGCACTGTCTGCACCATCGTATCGAGGGTGCATCAACAGGTTTATCCGACCGGCAAAGCGGCGCGCCAGCTGTTGCGCTTGTGTCCTCCACGCGCTCGCGCCGCCTTGGGATCGGTCCGCCTGTGGCCAGAGCAGCAGGTGTAGACCGTCGGAAAACGCCAAAAGGTCGGACAGGTGCAGGATGCAGTCGCCTTTCTCCGCACGCAGGCGACCAGTGGACAGGATGCGGCATAGGTTGCCCCAGCCCTGCCGGTTCAGCGGCAAGGCGGTGACGGTAGGTGCGTCGGTAAAGATCAGCCGCGCGGCTGGGATCAGGCGCGGCACGGCGTGAATCGGATATGAGGGTGGTTTGGGGATGTGGTCAGGGCAGGGTGGGCCTATGGAGGTGTTCTGCGCTTCCCACTCCAGCCGTTCGTGGACCTTGCGGGCAATCTCGCGCGCCTGGGTGTGGGCGCGGACAATCCCGGCGACCGAGTTGTCATCGGCAATCGCAATTGTGGGCAGACCCAGGGTGACGGCACGCTCCATGTATTCCTCGGGGTGCGAGGCCCCGGTGAGGAAAGTGAAATTCGATGTGATCGACAGCTCGGCATACATGGCGAGTCACTATTATATTCACGTTTTGTTCTTTTTCGAGTCCTTTGCGCAGAAAACGGGTCGCTTGAGATCGATCAGATCGGCAGGGTCGGCAAAAAGGAGACCCGATATGTTCAAGATAACCGCACTGCCCACATCCGAAGTTCGCGCCCTTCAAGCTGGAGCGCCGGACGCTTATGGCGCTACGCCCGAGCGCACCGTTTCGACGGGTACAGGCAACCCTTGCCGCCACTGCCTACAGAATATTCCTGAAGGCGAAGAGATGCTGATATTGGCCCATCGTCCTTTTTTAGAGACACATCCGTATGCGGAAACCGGCCCGATCTTTCTGTGTGCCGCACCGTGCGAGCGGTATGAGGGGGAAGAGATGCCCGAGATTCTGACCACGTCTCCTGACTATTTGATCAAAGGCTATGGTGCGGATGACAGGATCGTCTATGGCACCGGGACGATCACGCCCATGGAGCAGATCGGCGCAGCGGTGAAGGGCATCTTTGCTCGACCGGATATCGCCTATATCCATGTCCGCTCGGCCAGAAACAACTGTTATCAGGCGCGGATCGACCGCGCCTAAAGCTTAACGCGGTGCATTCCCCGGCGCGGCTGATCCTGATCGTCAGCAGGTTCCTCGGCGCGCGACGATGTCAGTGCAAGGAACACATCCTCAAGATCGGCTTCCTCGGTACGCACGTCGCGAATGCGGATACCCACGACTCGGACGGCTTCCAGCACCTGCTCGGCGCTGGTTTGATTGCCCTGATATTGCAGCACAAGGCTGCCATCGTCGCGCAGCGCGGCTTCGACCCCTTCCGTTACCGGCAGATTCACCACGGGACTGTCCGGGACGATCACCATCGTCCGGCTGTCCATCCGACCCAGCAGGTTGGCGGTGCTGTCCTGAGCGATCTTTTCGCCATGGTTGATGATGGCGATCTCGTCACACATCTCTTGCGCTTCTTCGAGATAATGCGTGGTCAGGATGATGGTCATGCCCTGTTCATTCAGTTTGCGCACATTGGTCCAGAGCATCTGACGCAGTTCGATATCCACACCTGCCGTGGGTTCATCCAACACCAGAATCTTCGGGTGATGCACCAGCGCCTTGGCCAGCAAAAGCCGCCGCCGCATCCCGCCCGACAGCGTGCGCGCATACGCCTCGGCCTTGTCGCTGAGACCCACCAGCTCCAGAATCTCATCGCTGCGGCGCTGCGCCTTTGGCACGCCGTACAGACCGGCCTGAACCTCCAACGCGCCACGTGGGGAAAAGAACGGGTCCAGGTTCAGCTCTTGCGGCATCACGCCAATGGCGGCACGCGACTGGCGCGGGTTCTGATCCTGATCGAATCCCCAAATTGAAACTTTGCCGGACGATTTCACAACCAGCCCAGCGAGAATGTTGATTAGGGTCGATTTCCCAGCCCCGTTTGGCCCCAACAGCCCAAACACCGACCCGCGCGGAACGGTCAGGTCTATGCCTTTCAGCGCGTGTTTCTCGGGCTGGCCCTTGCCGCCGCGATAGGTTTTGCGCAGCCCTTCGATCCTGATTGCCGCATCGCTCATGTGGCTCTTGCCCCCGGTTTGCTCATCGCTCATAAACGCACCTAGTACATGCCCGCGAGGCCGACAACCGAAGAAGGATCGCCAGCCGTGACCATCGAAGCGCCGGAAACCAAGATCGTCGAAACCACTCGTGTTGCCTGTGATGGCGGTGAAGGTGCGTTGGGGCATCCGCGCGTGTGGCTGCAAATCCCCGAAGACACCGGCTGGGTCGAGTGCCCCTATTGCGACTGCAAATATGTTCTGAAGGGCACAGAACAGGGCTGATTGCCCGCCTAACCGGGTTTCGCCCAAATCTCGCCGCGATTTTCATGGTAGTGCGTTGGTACAACCATCGTAGGTGAGTGTGATGACCGACATGACTGCCACTGACACGGCCAACCCGGTTTTTGGTTGGATCGGGTTTTTCCTTGCTGCATTGGCTTTATTCGCTGCGTTGTTTGTGTTTTGGGCCGGTCCTTTTGCGCCGCAACACTCCACCGGCGTTTCATTGGGTGAACTGGCGGCTGAGCTTGGCAAGTCCACCCTGCGGGCCGCAGCCGGGCTTGAGCAGCCTGCACCCGTGGCCCAAACCCGCGACCTGGACGATTACTTGCAAATTGGCGTGGCTATGCTGGGTGGGCTGGCAATTGTTGTCTCGGTGATTGGCATTCTTCGTCACGAAAAACGACGCCCGGCCATCGCCGGAATGGCCATTGGAACTGGCGCGATCCTGTTCCAGTTCTTCGCCTTCGCTTTCTTCGCCTTCCTCGGCGTTCTGGTGATCATGGCGCTTCTGAACAGTTTCTCGGACGTTTTCGGCGGCCTCTTTGGTGGCTAACACACGTTCCTGACTGGTCACCCGCCTGCCCCTGTGGCAGAACCATCCCTGACCGACAGGGAGAGCGCGCATGAGCAATTTTGGAAAAGGGTGTCACCTGCATCTGATCGACGGATCGGCCTTTATTTTCAGGGCTTATCACGCGCTGCCTCCGCTGACTCGAAAATCCGACGGATTACCGATCGGGGCGGTCTCGGGCTTCTGCAACATGCTGCAGAAATATGTCGAGGGAAACGCCGGACCAGATGCGCCAACCCATGTGGCGGTGATCTTCGACAAGGGTTCGCACACGTTCCGGAACGATCTCTACGATCTGTATAAGGCCAACCGCGAGGCGATGCCTGAGGACCTGCGCCCGCAGATGCCTCTAACGCGCGAGGCGACAAAGGCTTTCAACATCGCCTGCAAAGAGCTTGAGGGGTACGAGGCCGACGACATCATCGCCACGTTGGCCGTTCAGGCGCGTGAGGCCGGGGGCCGTGTGACTATCGTAAGTTCCGACAAGGACCTGATGCAGTTGGTCGGCGACGGCGTTGAGATGCTGGATGCGATGAAGAACAAGCGCATCGACCGGGATGGGGTTATCGAGAAATTCGGTGTGGGCCCTGAACGGGTGGTCGATGTGCAGGCTTTGGCCGGGGATTCGGTGGACAATGTGCCGGGTGCCCCTGGGATTGGCGTGAAAACCGCAGCTCTGCTGATCAATGAATATGGCGATCTGGAAACGCTGCTGGATCGCGCGGAAGAGATCAAACAGCCAAAGCGCCGCCAGACGCTGATGGAAAAACGAGACCAGATCGAGCTGTCCAAGAAGCTGGTGCAATTAGACGAAAACACGCCGCTGGATTTCACTCTGGACGATCTTGAGGTCAAAGACCCGGATGCCGAAACCCTTCTGGGGTTCCTGGCCGAGATGGAGTTTCGCACTCTCACCAAGCGCATCGCAGATAAACTGGGGGCTGAAGCTCCGGTGATTGCTGACGCGCCTGCGCCTGCGGCTGAAGAACCAGAGGCAACGCTTACTCCGTTTGATGCGTCGAAATACGAGTGTGTGCGCGACGCCGAGGCCCTGCAAAAGTGGATCGATAAGTCCTATGAGCGCGGTTGGGTCGCTGTCGATACCGAAACCACCGGTCTGAATGAGATGATCGCCGATCTGGTCGGCGTCTCGCTTTGTGTTGAAGCTGGTGAGGCTTGCTATATCCCGCTGACCCACCGCGATGGGGCCGCCGATGATCTGTTCGGCTCGGATGCATTGGCTGAGGGTCAGATGCCGTTGGATGAGGCTCTAACCTTGCTGAAACCGATGCTCGAGGATCCGTCGATCCTCAAGATTGGGCAGAACATGAAATACGATGCCAAGATCTTTGCGCGCCATGGCATCAACGTTGACCCAATCGACGACACGATGTTGATGTCTTATGCGATGCATGGCGGCGAGCATGGGCAAGGAATGGACACATTGTCCGAGCGGTATCTGAGCCATACGCCAATCCCGATCAAGCCGCTGCTGGGATCGGGCAAATCCGCAATCACATTCGACAAGGTTCCAATTGATGAGGCCACGGCCTACGCCGCTGAAGATGCGGATATCACCTTGCGTCTTTGGCAACTGTTCAAGCCTCAGTTGCATCAGGTCCAAGTGACGACGGTGTACGAGACGTTGGAACGCCCCCTGGTGCCCGTCTTGGCCGAGATGGAGATGCATGGCATCAAGGTGGACCGCGATGTGCTGAGTCGTATGTCTAATGCATTCGCGCAGAAAATGGCCGGATTAGAGGCTGAAATTCACGAGCTGGCCGGTGAGACTTTCAATGTTGGATCGCCTGCGCAGTTGGGTGAGATTCTGTTCGACAAGATGGGTCTTGAGGGTGGCAAGAAGGGGAAGACCGGGAAATATTCGACCGGGGCGGACATTCTGGAAGATCTTGCGACCGAGCATGAACTGCCGCGCCGGGTGCTGGATTGGCGGCAGCTGTCCAAGCTGAAATCGACCTACACGGACGCGCTGCAGACCCATATCAACCCGGATACGGGCCGGGTGCACACGTCTTATTCCATCACCGGCGCGAATACGGGACGTTTGGCCTCGACCGATCCGAACCTTCAGAACATCCCGGTGCGGACCGAGGAAGGGCGACGCATTCGTGAGGCGTTTATCGCTGAGCCGGGCAATGTGCTGGTGAGCCTCGACTACAGTCAGATCGAACTGCGGATTCTGGCGCATATTGCGGATATTCCGACTTTGAAACAGGCATTCTCGGACGGGTTGGACATTCACGCCATGACGGCATCCGAGATGTTCGACGTGCCGCTGGATGAGATGACGCCCGACATTCGCCGTCAGGCCAAGGCGATCAACTTTGGTGTGATATACGGCATCTCGGGTTTTGGTCTGGCGCGGAACCTGCGCATTCCGCGGGCCGAAGCCCAGGGCTTCATCGACCGCTACTTCGAACGTTTCCCGGGCATTAGAGCCTATATGGATGACACCGTCGCCTTTGCCAAAGAACATGGCTATGTCCAGACCTTGTTCGGGCGCAAAATTCATACGCCCGAGATCAACGCCAAGGGACCTCACGCCGGGTTCTCAAAACGAGCAGCAATCAATGCGCCCATTCAGGGCACAGCAGCGGATGTGATCCGACGGGCCATGGTGCGGATGCCTGGGGCGATCAATGGCCTGCCGGCCAAGATGCTGTTGCAGGTGCATGACGAATTGCTGTTCGAAGTGGCCGAGGATTCAGTGGATCAGGTGATCGGCGTGGCGCGCGACGTGATGGAAGGGGCCTCGGACCCGGCGGTCAAGCTGGACGTCAAGCTAAGTGTGGATGCCGGGCAAGGCGCAAATTGGGCCGAGGCGCACTAGCGACGCGCCTCATCCGGCCCGGCGGGCCCTCTTCGTCGCGGGTCAGTCCTGCGGCCTGACCATGCGGTTCACCATACGTTGCACGGAAGGGCCAAACAGCAGAATGACGGTAAAGGCGATGGGCCAGCAGAAGGCCCAGGATGCCATCCAATCTCCGAATGTGCTGGGGCCGAACCCGATGGCTTTCACTGTTGCGATCCCTGTCACGATAAAGGACATGAGGCCGGACATGATCAGGCTGAATACGGCGCGGGCATAGCGGGCTGGTATCATGGCGGGTATCCTGAAGGTCGTATTGCCTTTGATCTGCAACATTTGCCTGTAAAATACCAGTGCTAGGGCTGCATCCAATCAAGGCTTTGGGATGTTCGTGAAGTCGAAGGTGTGTATTCGGCACTGACCCAACCGGTGTAACCGGACGCGTCCATGGCCGAGAACAAGTTCTGGAAATCGGTTGGTCCGCGCCCCGGTTCCGATCGGTACGGGGCCGCGCCGATCTGCGCGTGGATGACCCTCGGGTGAAATTGTTCCCAAACGGCTTGTGCATCACCGTGGATCATGTGGGCGTGAAAGCTGTCATATTGCAGACCAACATTCGGGCGATTCACACGATCCAGCACCTCGGCTGCCAGATCGTAGCTGTTCAGGAAGTAGTCAGGCTGTGACACTGGATTGAGCGGCTCAATCGTAAATTTCTGCTGCGGGGCGCTATCAGCGGCCCACTGCAGGTTCTGGACAAAGCTATGCAGCGCATCCGACCCCGAGGCATATCCTGACATGATGTGGATGAGCCCCGGGCGCAGAACATCAGCATAGCGCAGAACGCGGCGGATATCCGACTGAAACCGGGCCTCGCCGCCAGGAACCGCTGCGTATCCGGGTTGGCCGCCCGTGTAATTGGGCGGCGGCGCGTTGATCAGTACCAGCTCTAACCCGTTGGCCAATAGGGCACGGCGGGTCTCTTTTGCGGCCATGTCATAGGGGAACAGGATCTCAACGGCAGTGAAACCAGAATCTGCGGCGGCCTGAAACCGGTCGAGATAGGGCAATTCAGTAAAGAGCAGGGACAGGTTGGCGGCAAATCTGGGCATGTGCGGTCTTTGGTTGTGGTAGTCCGACCCTAACCGTCACGCCTTTTCCGGGGAAGAGACTGAAAACGACAAGTTGTCGAAAACCGGCCAGATCAAGACCGCAGGATCAGGGACAGTCACGCCATATCAGCGAATCATTTCCAGGCTGAAACAACAAAAAAGGTCTGATCCCATGGCCATGAGCCCTGAACCCGCAAGCGGGAACGCGGCATCGTTCTCATCTGCTCGCAGTTCGGCCCTTTCGGGCAACGGGCTGGCCGTGGCGTCGATGATGGCATGGGCGGCCGGGTTTCCTGCGGCCGAGGTCCTTTTGCAAAGCTGGCCACCAGTGGCGCTGCTGGCTGCGCGTCTGGCGCTGGCTGTCGGTGTGATGTTGCCACTTTGGTTCATTCTTGACGGACCAAGCCGCGTATTGAGGGCGAAATGGGGCCGGGCAATGGTTGTTGGCAGTTTCGGCTACGGGATCGGTATGTTCCTTCTGATTCTGGCGCAGAAGCTGACGGACCCGGTGACCGTTGCAATTATTGCATCCTGCGCGCCGCTGGCAGCAACGTTGCTTGAACTTGCCGCTGGCACGCGGCGTTTAAAGTGGAACTTTGCCATTGGCGTGTTGGTGTCGATTGCGGGCGGATTGATTGCCACCAGCGCCAATGCCCCGGCGCAACTGGGGCTGGGCGCTGTCTGTGCAATTGCGTCAACCGGACTTTTCTGCTGGGCCAGTATGGCGACGGTTCGCGACTTTCCCGAGCTCAGCCAAACCGGGCGCACCACGATCACCTTTACAGGTGGGTTGCTGATGGCCGGGGTTCTTTGTTTTGGGTCCGCGCAAATGGGTATGGATGTGATGCCGCGCGCTGCTGTGGATGCGCAGCAGGTTGGGATGCTTGTGATCTATGCGTTGATTGCCATGGGGCTGAGCCAGGTTCTGTTCATCGCGTCAGTCGGTAAACTGGGCGTTGCCTTGGCGTCGTTCCACATCAACATCGCACCGTTTTACGTAATGCTGATCATGCTGGTGCTGGGGGATGACTGGAACTGGACCCGCGCGCTGGGCGCGGGTGTCGTCGCATTGGCCGTTGTTTTGGCGCAGGATCGGGCGCCGCGACAGCCCCGGGGATCAGCCAAGCTCGGTTGACGGGATCAGCCCAAAAAATTCCTGGCCAGACCAGACGCCAAACCAGCCGTCGTGATGGGTGCCAATCTCAACCAGGCGATAGAAACTTTTGCGATCTATGCGTGCTTCAAGATCGGAACGGATCATGATGTAGGGTGAAGGTTCGTTTGTCACCGGGTCGATAACGATCCGGATCGGATGATCTGAACCTGCAACAGCATGATCGCCTACATGAGTTGTAAAGGTCAGGTTTTGCTGCTCGCCTTCGCCCTCACGATCAAAATCCACGGCGACAAATGGCGCGTCTTCAACATTGATTCCCACCTTCTCGACCGGCGTGACGAGGAAGTATTTCCCGTCTTCTTTCTTAAGAATTGAGGAAAATAGCTTCACCAGCTCGAAACGGTTGATGGGTGAGCCTAAATAACTCCAGGTGCCATCTTTTGCGATATGGATGTCCAGATCGCCGCAAAACGGGGGATTCCATAGGTGAACGGGCGGTAAACCCTTGGTTTTGGCCGCTTTGACTGATGCAGCCAGACCATCCGGTGACGGTTTCACAGGTTTTTGTCCGCTCATTGCTTTTGCCATTTCCTCTTAGCGCGATACACTTCAATCATATTAGTCCACGGAAGGGAAAGTCATGACCGAACCTGCCGACCTCGTAGCCGAGATCGAAGCGCTGGAAAACAAGCTGCAAGAGGCCAAGGCCTCGATCACCCGCCGCTTCATCGGGCAGGAAAGGGTCGTGGATCTGACTCTGACCGCGCTGTTGTGCGGTGGTCATGCCCTGCTGATCGGTTTGCCGGGCCTTGGTAAAACGCGACTGGTCGAGACGCTGTCAACGGTGATGGGTTTGCACGGCAACCGCATTCAATTCACACCCGACCTGATGCCCGCAGATATTCTTGGCTCCGAGGTTCTGGATACCGCCGATGACGGATCACGACATTTCCGCTTTATCTCTGGCCCAATCTTCTGCCAGTTGTTGATGGCGGATGAGATCAACCGCGCCAGCCCGCGAACGCAGTCGGCTTTGCTGCAAGCGATGCAGGAACGCACGGTGACAGTGGCGGGTGAAGATCGTTCGCTGGGAACGCCCTTCCACGTATTGGCCACGCAAAACCCGATCGAACAGGAAGGCACCTATCCGCTGCCCGAGGCGCAGCTGGACCGTTTTCTGGTTCAAATCGACGTCGAATACCCGGATCGGCAGACCGAGCGCGATATTCTGCTGGCCACAACCGGTGTGGAAGAGGAAGAGGCGCATCAGATTTTCAGCAAAGAAGACCTGTTGGCGGCCCAAGTCCTGCTGCGCCGGATGCCAGTGGGTGAATCGGTGGTTGAACTGATCCTTGATCTGGTTCGCGCGTTCCGCCCTGAGGAAGCAGGCGTGTCCGAACGCGTTTCGGAAACCGTGGCCTGGGGCCCCGGCCCCCGCGCGGCGCAGGCGCTGATGATGACGGTGCGGGCACGTGCGATGTTGCAGGGGCGGTTGGCTCCGAATGCCGAGGATGTTCTGGACATGGCGCGCCCGGTGCTCAGCCACCGGATGGCGTTGAACTTTGCGGCGCGGGCGCGCGGTGACAGCCTTGCCGAGCTGATTGACTCGACGGCTGCCGGTCTGATCCGCACCGAGGCCGCGGCGTGAATGCGGCGCTGACCCTTCGCGAAAGATCCGAGGCCGAGGCGTCCCGGCTGCCGCCCCTTTTGGCGCGGGCCGAGCATTTGGCCGGAACCGTCCTGTTGGGCGATCACGGGCGGCGGCGTTCGGGTATGGGCGACGATTTCTGGCAATACCGCCCCGCGCAAATCGGGGACAGCCGCCGGATGATCGACCATCGCCGCTCGGCGCGCGGGGATCAGCAGTTTGTGCGCGAGCGCGAATGGCAGATCGCGCAATCGGTGATGCTCTGGGTCGATCAAGGCGCGTCGATGCGGTTTTCGTCTGACAAATCGCTGCCAACAAAGGTGGATCGCGCCCGGTTGTTGGGCCTGGCAACTTCGATCCTGCTGGTACGCGGCGGAGAACGTGTCGGCCTGACCGGAACAACCCTGCCGCCCCGGCGCGGCAACGCGCAGATCATCCGTTTGGCGCAAGCCTGGTCTGAAGATGATCAAACGGATTACGCCCCGCCTGAACACCGTGCCATGATCCCCCATGCCCGCGCCGTGTTCATCTCGGATTTCCTTGGTCCCATGGATGAGGTTGAATTGGCCCTGACCAAAGCAGCTGACCGCGGCGTGCGCGGTGTGGTGTTGCAAGTGCTTGATCCAGGCGAAGAGACATTTCCGTATCGGGGCCGGACGATATTCGAAAGCGTCGGAGGGTCTGTCCGGCACGAAACCCTAAAAGCGGCTGAGTTGCGAGACCGCTATTTGGAACGTCTTGCACGCCGCAAGGATGCCCTGACGCAGTTGTGCCGTGCAACCGGCTGGCAACTGGGCTTGCACCATACGGGTGATAGTGCACAAACGGCTCTATTGTGGCTCTATCGAGCTTTGGATGGGGGCACACGATGACGGTTCTTGCGGGCATAGGCTTTACCGCGCCATGGGTTTTGCTGGGTCTTTTGACTCTGCCGATCCTGTGGCTGATCCTGCGCGCCGTACCGCCCGCACCGATCCGCCGGATGTTCCCGGCTGTTACGCTGTTGTTGGGGCTGAAGGATGACGAAAGTGTTTCGGATCGTACCCCATGGTGGTTGCTGCTGCTGCGGATGTTGGCGGCTGCGGCCATTATCATCGGTCTGGCCGGACCGGTTCTGAACCCATCGCGGGATGAGACCGGCACCGGTCCGCTGTTGCTGGTTCTGGATGCCAGTTGGGCCGGTGCCACGCGCTGGTCGGCCACGCTGGACCAGATAGACACTCAACTGTCCGAAGCCGGACGTGCAGGACGAACTGTTGCGATTCTGCGCCTGACAGAGCCGGAAGAACCCGTTTTTCAAGCGGCCGAGGCCTGGCGCGGGCGCCTTCCGGGGCTGGCCCCAAACCCTTGGCAACCGACCGCAGATCAGCTTTCGCAAACCATCGCGGCACTGGACGAGGTTGAGAGCGGCTTTGAAACGCATTGGTTCAGCGACAGGTTGGACTATGCCCAACATGCAGGGTTGGTTTCTGCCCTGCAGGCGCGTGGTGATGTGACGGTCTATCAGGGGGCATCCAGGCCCATTGCGATCCTGCCGGCAGCCTATCAGGACGGGCTGATCCAATTGACGGTTCAACGCGCGGGTCCCGGCCCGGAAGAGCGGGTGACGGTTCTGGCACAGGGGCGCGATCCGGCAGGCACGGCGCGGGTGCTGCATTCGGTCGACCTGACCTTTGAAGCCGGGGAAACCACGGCGCAGATCGAACTGGCACTGCCGTCGGAATTGCGCGCTCGGATCACGCGCTTTGAAATTCAGGGCCAAAGATCAGCCGGGGCCGTGACCCTGACAGATGACAGCTTGCGTCGGCGTGAGGTTGCGCTGATTGCCGGCACCCTGAACCGCGAAGGGCTGGAGCTACTGTCGCCCCTGCATTACCTGACACAGGTTTTGATCCCCACGGCAGATTTTGTCGATGGGGGTTTGCTTGAGGTTCTGCCTGCGAACCCGGACGTGATTGTCCTGTCGGATGTCGCGCAAATGTCGGATACCGAAGAGGCCGGTCTGATCGAATGGGTCGAACAGGGTGGCCTGCTGCTGCGGTTTGCCGGTCCGCGCATGGCAGCCAGCGATTTGGGGCGGGACACCGAAGACACACTGCTGCCCGCACGTCTGCGCAGCGGAGGACGATCTGTCGGTGGCGCGATGAGCTGGGGTGAGGCCAAGACCCTGGCCCCGTTCCCCGAAAATTCACCATTCTATGGTTTGGACATCCCAGATGATGTGGTCGTCTCGACCCAGGTCATGGCTCAACCAGACCCTAATCTGGCGGATCGCGTGATTGCGTCTCTCTCTGATGGAACGCCATTGGTAACGCGCAAGGCGTTGGGATTGGGGCAGGTGGTGCTGTTCCACGTGACCGCAGATGCGGAATGGTCCAGCCTGCCGCTGTCGGGTCTTTTTGTCGAAATGCTGGATCGTCTGGCCGTGGCTTCGGCTGCGAAATCCAGGCAAGAGGCGCAGCTGCAGGGCACCACGTGGGAGCCGGTGCAGATCATGGACGGTTTTGGAGCATTGTCTGACGCAGGCACGCTGGTTGGTGTGGACGGGGTGCAGTTGATTTCAGGTCAGATCGGGCCGGATTTACGTCCGGGCCTGTATGAAAGCGGCAAGCAGAAACTGGCGCTGAATGTTGTTTCCGAGGATACTGAACTTCGCCCGTTGGTCTGGCCAGCCAATGTGCCGATCAAAGGGCAAGAGGCCAGCACCGAAACGCCGCTGTCAGGTCTGCTGCTTAGCCTTGCCCTGATCTTGCTTACAATCGACGTGATCGCCTCTTTGGCCCTGTCCGGCCGGTTGGGAATGACGCGCGTGGCTGCCGGGGTTCTGGCGGCGTTTCTGCTGGTGCCCGAGGTTCAGGCGCAGACGCCGGAAGACACCGAGTTCGCCTTGGCGGCGACGCATGAATTGGTTCTGGCACATGTGCTAACCGGCGACGCACAGGTGGACGATATTGCGCAGGCAGGGTTGCGGGGATTGGCACAAACCTTGTTCTATCGCACTTCGGTGGAACCCGCTGAACCAATCGGCGTCGATCTGGAACGCGATGAGCTGGCATTCTTTCCGCTGCTGTACTGGCCGATTTCCCCTAGCCAGCCTCAACCTTCTGCTGAAGCTTATGCGAAACTGAACGCCTATCTGCGCTCGGGTGGGATGATCCTGTTTGACACGCGTGATGCGGACATCGCTGGTTTCGGCGCGTCCAGCCCGAATGGCCGCAAGCTGCAGCAACTGGCTGCACCGCTGAATATCCCTGCATTAGAGCCGATTCCACGTGATCACGTTCTGACCAGAACGTTCTATCTGTTGCAGGATTTCCCGGGCCGTTACTCTGGCACAGAAGTCTGGGTGGAAGCTGCGCCACTGGATGCGGAACAGATCGAAGGGATGCCGTTCCGCAACCTCAATGACAACGTGACCCCGGTCGTCATCGGTGGGAATGACTGGGCCGGGGCCTGGGCAGTGGATCGCAACGGGCAGGCTCTGCTGCCTGTCGGGCGCGGTTACGCCGGAGAACGGCAGCGAGAACTGGCCAATCGTTTTGGCGTCAATCTGGTGATGCACGTGCTGACCGGGAATTACAAATCCGATCAGGTCCACGTGCCCGCCCTTCTGGACAGGCTAGGACAATGACCGGAACCGTCATATTCGACCCACTGATCCCATGGCCCATTCTGGCCGCTGTGGGTGCGATCGCCGTGGCGGGGGTTGTGTTGGCCCTGTGGCGTGGCCTGTCGGGCTGGGCGCTACGTGGGTTGGCGGCTCTGGTGGTTCTGGCGGCTCTGTCCGGTCCGGTTTATCAGATCGAAGATCGCGCACCGCTGACAGATATTGTCCTGATGGTCGAGGATGAAAGCGCCAGCCAGACGCTTTCGGACAGGGCGGAACAAACCGCACAGGCTGCCGAGGAACTCGCCGCCGAGATTGAGGGGCGCAACAACACGGAACTGCGCCGCATTCAGGTTGGCGACGGGGACGGGGATGAAGGCACGCAGGTTATGGCCGCCCTGAATGAGGCGTTGGCCGAAGAACCCCGTGCCCGGATCGCTGGTATCCTGGTGGTGTCGGACGGGATTGTGCACGATGTCGATCAGGCCCCGGATCTGCCCGCACCGATGCACCTTCTGCAAACCGGGCGTGAAAGTGACTGGGATCGCAGGCTTATCGTCCGCAATGCGCCGGCCTTTGCCATTATTGGCGAGCCGGTCACATTGACCCTTCGGGTGGAAGACAGTGGTGCTGCACCTGCGGGCGCGGCGACTGCGCCACTAGAGATTTCGGTCGATGGCGGCGCACCCGAGCAGTTCAGTGTTCCCATTGGTCGTGATGTAGAACTGCCCATCACGCTGCCCCATGGCGGGCGCAACGTGATCCAATTTTCTGTGCCGCAGGCCGACGGTGAATTGACCGACCGAAACAACACTGCCCTGATCCAGATGAATGGCGTTCGGGATCGTCTGCGCGTTCTACTGGTCTCGGGGGAGCCGCATCCCGGTGGACGCACATGGCGCAACCTGTTGAAATCCGACAGCTCGGTCGATTTGGTACATTTCACAATTCTGCGCCCCCCTGAGAAACAGGATGGTGTGCCTGTTGATGAGCTGTCCCTTATCGCCTTTCCCACGCGTGAGCTGTTTCTGGAAAAGATCAACGATTTCGATCTGATAATCTTTGACCGTTACAAGCGGCGCGGCATCCTGCCAGCGATCTATCTGGACAACGTTACCAGTTACATCAATGACGGGGGCGCGGTTCTAATTGCGGCAGGTCCCGATTTCGCCAGTGCCGACAGTATCTTCCGATCTCCCCTGGCACCGATCTTGCCGGCGCAGCCTTCGGCACGAGTGTTCGAAGAACGGTATGTGCCAATGGTCAGCGACTTGGGGCAACGTCATCCGGTGACAACCAATCTGGGCGATTCCGAGGATTGGGGGGCGTGGTTGCGTCAGATCGACGTGAACCACCGCTCGGGCGAGATTCTGATGACAGGCATCGACGAACGCCCGCTGCTGGTTCTGGATCGCGTTGGCGAGGGGCGCGTTGCGATGCTGGCCTCCGACCACGCTTGGCTGTGGAGCCGCGGTTTTGAAGGCGGCGGCCCGCAGTTGGAGCTGCTGCGCAGGCTCGCCCATTGGATGATGAAAGAACCCGAACTGGAGGAAGAAGCGCTGTGGGCTGAAGCCAACGGGCAATCGATGCGCATCATTCGCCAGACGCTTGAAGACGAGGTTGGGCCAGTGACGGTGACGCGCCCGAATGGCGAGACTTTGGAAATCACCTTGGAAGAAGTTTCTCCCGGTCGGTTCGAAGCACAATACTATGGGCCAGAGATCGGTCTTTACCGGTTGCAGGAAGGCGACCATATGGCCGTGATTGGCCTTGGCCCTGCTGCACCGAAGGAGTTTGAGCGTACCATCGCAACCGGCGATGTTCTGGAACCGATCTTGGCCAATATGCGGGGTGGCGTGATCCGTTTGGAAGACGGTTTGCCATCCATCCGCGACGTGCGCGCAGGGCGTCCTGCGGCTGGCCGGGGGTGGATCGGTCTGACCCCACGAAATGCGTATGAAACACGGGATGTTACGCAGGCGGGTCTGTTGCCGCCCTGGCTGGTTCTGCTACTGGCAGGAGGGTTCCTGCTGGGCGGTTGGCTGCGCGAGGGTCGGCGCTAATCAATCCTGATTGCGGCCCGGTCCGATTGGCCCTGCGAATCCACCACAACAAGCGAGGTGAAACCGGCCCCCGGGTTGGGGATCTCGAACTCTCGCTGCCGCTGTCCGGTCAGCACAGACACACCATCCGCCAGCACTGAAAACGGCGCGACACCCCCGCGCAGTTTGACCGTTAGGGGTGCTCCAAATGTCTCTAACACGGCGTTTTCAGGCGGGAACAGCAGGTCCGGCGCGGAAGGATCATTTTCGAAAGCCGCTGTGCGGGGGCGGAAACGTTGCAAGGGTTGGGGCAATTGTGCAGCGCCCACCAACAAGGTCGAGGGCGGCGGCGGACGCAGCGGGGAAAGCGCGGGTTTCATCAGGCTGAAGGCTTCGGCCAGAAGCGGTGCGGCGAGGTCGCCTCCGAACGCGCCGGGAACTGGCGTTCCGTCCGCACGACCCAGCCAGACCCCAATGACGTGCTGCCCGTCAAAGCCGATGGCCCATGCATCGCGGTGGCCATAGGATGTGCCGGTTTTGTAGGCCAGCGCCCCTGTCGCGCCGCCTGCTGGGGGTGAAAGCCCGGCCAGAATGTCGGCAACCTGCCAGGCGGAGGTTTCTGACAGAGCGCGCGGAGTTTGCTGCGTATCCACCAGAGCCTCATGATGCAGGATCGGGCCTTGCCCACCGGCTGCAAGAGTGGCGTAAATCTGTACCAGATCGCGCAGGCTCAACCCCACACCGCCCAATGAGATCGCCAATCCGGGCGTGCCGCCGTTCAGACGTGGTTCTGATCCAGCCAAGCGCAGCGCCGTCATCACGCGCGCAGGTCCCAAAGCGTTTGTCAGACGTACGACTGGGATGTTCAGCGACAATTGCAGAGCGTCCCGAACCCTCACATCGCCCCGAAATGCGCCATCAAAATTGCGCGGGGCGTATCGACCGAACATTACGGGGCTGTCGCTGATCAGGGTCTCGGGGTGGGCCAGTCCCTGATCGAAGGCCAGCCCATAGACCAGTGGTTTCAAAGTTGATCCAGGCGACCGCAGCGCTTGGGTCATATCCACAAAGCCCTGTCGGGCATCCTGATACCCGGCGGACCCGACCGAGGCCAGAACCTCACCATTGCGGTGATCCGCGACGATCAGGGCCCCGGATACGCGCGGCCCGGCACGGGTGGCGGCTTGGGCCACCAAGCCCTCCAACCGGGCCTGCAACCGGGCGTTCAACGTCAAATCGACCGCGCCCGTTGCCGGGGTCAGACGTTTCACGCGGTCGGTCAGGTGCGGCGCCAGACGCGGGAAGGGTCGCATGTGGTCTGGAATGGTTTCTGCTATGGCCGCGCTGGTTTCAGCCGCAGTCAGGGTGCCATATCGCGCGAGCCTGCGCAGAACCCGGTCACGGGCTACTCGGGCTGTCTCAGGCTGACGATCTGGTCGTCGAGATTCCGGGGATTGCGGCAATGCGATTAACAGGGCCGCCTGTGCTGCGGTCAACCGTGTTGCGTCTTTTCCAAACCATGCACGGGTTCCGGCTCGGATACCTTCCAGATTGCCCCCATAGGGTGCGTGGGTCAGATAGAGGGTCAGGATTTGCCGTTTGTTTAACCGCTGCTCCAGGGCCAATGCGACTCTGATCTGGCGGATTTTTCCGCTCCAGCGCCCGGTCGAGCCATCTTCGATCAGTCGTGCGACCTGCATGGTCAGAGTGGACCCACCGGACACCGTGCGCCCATTCCAAAGGCTTTGCCCCACAGCGCGAAGCATCGCAACTGGGTCCACTCCGGCATGTGTCCAGAACCGTTTGTCTTCGTACCGGACGAGCATTGCGGTGAAATTCGGATCGACCGCGTCGGGTTTCAGTCTCCAAATCCCATCTTCAACGGGAAACGCACGCAAAAGGTCGCCGTTCCGGTCCCGCATCTCGACCGATGTTTCGGCCAAAACAGGGGAAAGAACTGTGGCATCGACCCAGCGGTGCAGACCGTCCCGTGCCAGTGCCGTCAGATAGAGGGCACCGGCCAGGACAAACAAAAGCCGCGACGGCCTATGCATCACAGCCACCCGGGCAGTCATATAGCGCGGTGCAAATCACTGAACCTCGATCCGGCCAGTCGCAGTACGCGCGCGGTTTTGCGGGCGGTACATATCCTCGACCGAGGCCGCAGGATGATGGAAGACACCCGGCGTAACAGCGCGCGCCACGTAGGCCAGCGTCACTGTTTCTCGCCCGGACAGATCAACAGCGGCCAGGAATCGGTCCGAGCGGAACTCGGTATGGGTGGCATCGGACAGATCCAGCCAGTCAAGCGACCGCACATCGCCTGAACGCAACAGGCTGGGGTTGTCGATTTCGATCCCGGCGGCAAGTGGATCATCGACCATCAGCCGCGCCCCGCCGCTTTCGAACGGGGTCACTGTCAGAACCGTGACAAACCTTTCGCCGGTTTCAAAGCTGTTGGCGTCAATCGGATCGCCATCCATCGAGTAATATTGCCGTTCGATCGCATAACCAGTGCCGCCCGCCTCTGGCGGAACCTCAGGGATCCCGGTGACTGTCAGGGTGATGTCCGTCGCCTGACCGTCACTTGCCGTGATGTTGACCTCATCCGCCTGACCAGATTGCAGAACCTGCACAAACGGACCAGACACCTGAGAGCCGTTGACGCTCAAGCCCGATCCAGTTGGATCAGACACCAGCGCATGGGCGGCCAACAGGGACCACGTTGCCTCTTGCGTGGACAATGGGGCGCGACCGGCGCTGACACGTTGGATCAGTGCGTCGCGATTGACGGCCTCGCTGCCCGCGCCCACGGCAAGGGTCAACAGACCCGCCGCATCCCGAAGGTGCGTGCCATAATCCGCGCGCCAGTAATTTTCCTGCTCATCGGGGACCTGTTCCAACATGCGAGCGGCACGGTTGAACATCGCATCCGCCCGGGTCTGATCGCCATAAGATGCCAGCGCTGCGCCCAATTGTGCAGCTGCCAATGGGGTGTCGAACGCATCCCCTTTGACATCTGCATAGTAACGCAGATCACCCATCGAAGCTGCGCCTTCTCGTGCCAGAACCATCAGGGTATAAGCAATATCCTGACCGCCTTCGTCGAAGTCGGGCGCATAGTTGACCCTGTTTCGAAGGTTATCCATGGCCTGGGCAAAGGCGCGATCCGGCACTGGGTATCCCTGAGCGCGCGCACGGGACAGGAAGTCTGTCACGTAAGCGTCCAACCAGAAATCTCCGCTGTCCGCGCGCCACAGGCCAAAGGCACCATTGGCAGCCTGACGGGTCAGGACGCTGCGAATGGACTCTGTGATGCGCCGATCCACCACCGGACCGTCCCCCAGCCCCGAGGCTTGCGCGACGGATGACAGATAAAGCAGCGGCAGGGCTTTGCTGGTGATCTGTTCCGTGCAGCCATAGGGGTAACGGTTCAACTGATCCAACAGACCGGGCGTGTCGAACTTTGCCAAAGCTCCGGCAGATAGGATGGCCTTGGCCGAACCGGGCTGGAACCCGTCAAATACGTCCTGCGAAAACAGGAAACTGTCGTCGGCCCCCAACGCGAAACGTCGTGTCTGTGCAATCACCGGATCGTTGGCACGTATGGGCATGCGCAGGGTTTGCGACAGGTCGCGACCGTCCGGTGTGGTGATCGAAACACTGATTTCGGGATCGCCAACAACGCTGGCTGTGACGGGGATGTCAAAGATCGCCTTGCCACCGTTTTCCAACACAAAGCTGGTCGGTGCCGCGCCCAGCTCCAATCCACCGGAAGCCGTCAGACCAAGTGCCATCTCTCCGGGTGTGCCATCGGCCTGAACGATCTCAAGCCGCATTCGGCTTTGATCTCCGGGGGCAAGGAAGCGCGGCAGGCTGGCGGTGACGACCACCGGATCGCGGACGATCATATCGGTTTCGGCCTGCCCGACCGCTTTGGGTGACCACGCGACAGCCATCAATCGGACAGTGCCATTAAAGGCGGGCAGGGGGATGTCCACCTCAACCTCTCCGTCCGGGCCGACCTGAACCGGGCCGCTGAACACGGCCATCAAGTCTTGCGTCGGAGGCGGGGATTGGCGACGCAAGCCGTTGTCGGCGTCACCGCCGGAACGGACGGTGCCCATCGCTCCGGTCATGCCGTCGATCAGGCGCCCGTAAACGTCGCGTAGATCCACGCCAAGACGGCGTTGCCCAAAGTAATATTCCTGCGGATCCGGGCTTTCGAATCCAGTCAGGTTCAGAATGCCCACATCCACTGCAGCCAGTGTCAGCCAGACAGGGTCATTCTCTGAGGCGTTCTCGACCCTAACACGGGCCTTTTGCGTTTGCCGTGGAGATGTGACCTCGGGCACATCAATTGCGACGTCCAGCTTGCGATCTGCTGGATCGATGGCGGCATGTGCTACACCCATCGCACGCGCCGGGTTTTGACCTGCTGCGACGTTTATCGGACGGATGACCGTGGCGGTGACATACGCCCCCGAGCCCCAATCTTCGGTCACTTCGATCGGGATCACGGTTTCACCTTCCGGCACGTCCACCATCTGGCGATGGATCAGCCGGTTCGACAGGACTTCGATCTGGGCAACGCCCGCCATGCGTGGGACGATCCGCAACTGCGCAGTATCACCTGCGCGATAGGTGTCACGGTCCAGCGACATCTCAAGCCGGTCCGGTGTAGTTGACGCATCCGCGGCCTGATACCAGCCTGCATAGAAATCGACGGCGGTTTCGGCATATGTGCCGTCGACGCGCTGGACGACCAGTTCATAACGGCCCCAATCCACGGGCTGCGCCAGAGTCAAAGGATCGGTAGAGATGTCCACTTCGCCGGTGGCAATGCGCGTGCGGCGGGTTGTCGGTTCCCAATTCCAGTTGCCGTACAGCTGATACCACTGATACCGCGTCTCGACCCGGTTCAGAGTCCAGCGCAGGCGCATAGGGCTGGGCGTTAGATCAGGAGCGAGGGCGACGATCTGAAACGCAGCTTCGGTACCTTCGGGAACAACCTCTTCGAACAAAGTTTTGACACCGATCACCGGCTGCGGTGGCAGGACCGGGGTAGACAGGCGACGTTCAACCGGACGGCCAGAGCCATCGGTCAATCGTGCGATGATTTCAGCCTCAATTGGCTTTCCTTCAGTCTCTAACACTGGAATTTCGACGGCTACGGTGGCCTGTCCCGCCGCATCCGTGCGCGTGTTTCCGAAATACGTGCTTTTGATCACGGCCTCAGCATCGTAGCGGCCAAAGCGGTAACCTTCGTACCCCGGAACGGTATCCGCGGCGCGCGCGATGACCTGTCCGTCAATGCTCAGGTCAGATCCCGGCGCACCAAAAAGATAGCGCGCATCTATGGAAAGCGGTGGGCTGTCGCCGGGCCGCAAGGGCGCGTCGGGTAGGGACAGATCGAAATCGATACGTTCAGGCAGAAAGTCCTCGACCAGTACCGTCTGACGCGCCAGCGCATCGCCTTTGGGATCAGATTTAATCTCAATCTTCCATGCCCCGCGCGGTACGTCGACGGCGACAGGCAGAGCAAAGACATGCCCCCCGGCAACGCCCCCGTCTGAGACAGATCGGCGGTATTCAACCCCGTCCGGGCGATACAGGATCGCGGTGAGGGGCAGCCCTTCGATTGCCTGTGCTTCACCATCTCGGGACAGCGCTGTGACATGGATGACCTCTCCGGCACGATAGGCACCCCGGTCCGTGGTCAGGAAGACATCAACCGGCCCCGCAGGCGCGCGGCCTTCGACGCCACGATCCGACAGGTCAAAGGCGGGATCGGTGAGGGACAAAAAGCTGAAATCGCGGTCCCCGGCAGAGGCCATCACCAAGGCAGGCGCACTGGCCCCTTTTCCGCGGATCAGGCCGGGATCGAAGGTGGCATAGCCGGTTTCGTCGGTCCGCGCGGTTGCAATGACCGCGTTTGCATTAGTGACCAGCGAAACCTCGACATCCTGACGCGGTGCCGCATCGCTGAGACTGCGCACCGTCACATGAAGCCCATCCGTACCAAGTGCGGTGCTGATCCCCAGATCAGACAACACAAACCACTGCGTCGCGCCGGGGTCGTCATAAGGATCAGCCCCCGGAACACGGGCTGTCAGCGCATAGATGCCTGCAGACTGGCCAGCGATGGCCTCTGCCATAGGAAGGCGCGCTGTCATGGTTTGGTTCAACTGATTGGATACCTCGGCAGTGCCGGTCCAGATATCCTCGGCAATCTGGTCCGAGAATTCCTCTTCCTGCCATTCGCTGAGCGGACGGCCAAAGAAGTCCTGTTGCACCGCGCGCAACAGGTTCCGGTCGCTGACCCGCCGCAGGATCAGATCCAGCTCGGTGACGTTGACCGTTTCGATCGGCAAAGCCGCATCCGCAGATTTCGGAAGAACATAGCTGCGTCCGGGAAACCGAACCGACGGTGTGCGGTCGCGTACATAGTGGGTCAGCTCAACGTTGCGATTCAATGCTTCACCCGAAGCGGCAGGCAAACCTTGGCGTAAAGTCAGGCGATAGCGCTGGCCATGCGCAACCCCATCTACGCAAAGCTGCTTTTCGTCGACCTGAACAACCAAGCCGGTGTCATTGCGCTGCACAAAGGGATCGTAGTCAACACCGGCCTTGACCAGTGGCTCCGAAAACTCAACACAGATCCGGGGCGCGACCGCATCGCTCTCAACCGAGGTATCGACCACTCGGAACCCGTATTTCCCGATTGCATCATCAAGCGCGGCCAGTACGTCCTCACGCGGCTGAAGCTGTTCGGCCAGCCGAAGAACGGGGATCATGTCGCGGCCACGGTCCACATCTTCCAGAGCGTTGGCCAAAGTCATCAAGGCCGTGATTTGTGATCCGGTGGCCTCGGACCGCAAGTAACCATTGATCGCGGCATTCAGTGCACGGTTTCGAAGATCGCGCCGCTCGTTCCAGCCTGAGGGATTAATGGTCAGCAACAGGCGCGCGTATTCCACCCAAAGATCCGGTGCATCGCTGAGAGACACGGCAACACCGGTCCATTGCATCGCTTGTGTCGCACTGCCCGCGCTATTCGCTGCGTCCAACACAGTTTGCAGGTCGTAACCGCCGGCAGGATGCAGGAATCCCAGGTTGCGCGCCTGATCTGTCGCCCGATTCAAATCAGCAGAACCCAGCACGCTCAACGCCGCCGCACGGGTTTTGCCCAATATCAGAGCCTGTTCCGAGGTCGTTACCTTTTGCGCGGAAAGCGCACCCTGATACGCCTCTTGCCGGGTCACCCCGTCCTTGGGAAAGCAGGCATTGGATCGCGTGTTATAGGTGAAAGCTGTGCAGCGATCATTGGCCGAGCAAGCCCGAATGCATGATTTCAGATCTGTGTCAAACAGCGCATCCAGATCTGACCCATAAAAATCCGTATCCCGAGTGGTGATATAGCGGAAGTCAGGCACGGCGTTCTGCGCCAGAGCGGTGACGGGCAGGATCAAGAGTGAAAAGATATAAGTTATTGAAATAAAAACAAAGCGGTGCATGCTGCCCTCCTCTTTGTGCTCAGCCTTGCATGGCGCGCGCCGGTTGCGCAACGGCTTAAACAGTTTTTCATTCTCTGCCGCGATGCTGAAATCTGTACATCCCGGAACAGATCACGATGAGTCTTGCACAAAAACTGGCACAGGAACGGCGCGCGCGGCTGGCCGCCGAGCGTATGTTGTCGCTGAAACAGGCCGAGCTTTCGGCGGCCAACCGGAAACTCGGCCAGCATGCCATGGCCTTGACCAAACGTATCGGTGAAACACAGGCCGAGGTCGAAACCGTCCGGGATGAGAATGAAAAGGTCAAATCCGATCTGACCGTAGCTCATGCCAAGATCGAGGTGGCAGAACGTCGTCTATGGCACTCAATTCAGACCATCCAGGACGGTTTCGCTTTTTTTGACTGCGATGGTCGCCTGATCGGGGCCAACACCGCTTATCTAAGTGTTTTCGATGGTTTGGATGAGGTGGTGCCCGGGATAACTTATCCTCGAATTCTTGAATTGCTGACAACCGAAGGCATTGTTGACATTGGGGATGAAACCGCTGACGCGTGGCGCGCCAAGATGCAAATGCGTTGGAAGCGTGCCAATCCGCCACCGATCGTGTTGCAACTGTGGAATGGGCAATACATTCGTCTGATCGACCAACGGGGAAGCGGCGGCGACGTTGTCAGCCTTGCGCTTAACATCACGGCTTCGGTGCGACATGAGACCGAACTGACAGCAGCGCGTGAACGGGCGGAGGCGGCCAACCGCGCCAAATCCGCGTTCTTGGCTAACATGAGCCACGAAATCCGCACTCCGATGAACGGCATCGTCGGGATGAGCGAGTTGCTGGACGAAACCCCTTTGACAGAAGAACAGCGCTTGTACGTCAATACGATCAGAAACTCAGGTGAAGCCCTGCTTGTGATTATCAATGACGTTCTGGATTATTCGAAAATCGAAGCTGACAAACTTGTCCTGCACCCAGAGCACTTCGACCTAGAGCGCTGTATTCTAGAGGTTGCGATGCTGTTGCAGCCCAGCGTACGCGACAAGGGTCTGACATTGCTGGTAGATTATGATTTGTTCCTGCCCACTCTGTTCGTCGGTGATCCGGGCCGGATTCGGCAGGTTTTAACCAACTTGGTTGGCAATGCGGTCAAGTTCACGTCCGAAGGGCACGTTTTGATCCGTGTTACTGGTGTGCCTCATCCAGATGCACAAACCTGCGATATTCATGTAGCCATCGAAGACACAGGCATCGGAATCGAGCCTGAAAAAATCGGCCATATCTTTGGCGAGTTCAATCAAGTTGAAGACGAACGCAACCGCCAGTTCGAAGGTACGGGGCTGGGGTTGGCCATCACCAAACGCCTGATTTCCATGATGGGCGGCGCGGTCTGGGTCGAAAGTGAGATGGGGCAGGGGTCCTGTTTTGGGTTTCGCATATCGCTGCCCACCGCCGAAGGTCCGCAACCCGAACCTCCAGATCTGAAAGGTTGTGTGAAACACGTCATGGTGGTCGAAGATCTGGCCGTAAACCGGGCCATCCTTGCGAAGCAGCTTGGCCGCCTGGGTGCTGAAGTCACCGTTTGTGCTTCGGGGGGGGAAGCGCTGGCCAAAATAACTGATCGGGTTGAGCTGGTCTTGTGCGATCACGACCTGCCGGACATGGACGGGTTGGACCTTGCAACCTCGCTCAAAGACCGGGGCTGGGGGGATCTGCCTGTGATCGTGATGTCCGCAAATCCCGCTTTGATACACGCCCATCCGGCGCGCGACCTGGTGAGCGGCGTTTTGCAGAAACCAATCCCCCGGTCTGAACTCTATGGCAGGCTGATGGCTCTCAAAGCGTCTTCTACGGCTGATTGCTTGGCCAAACCGAAAATTTATGAGTCTAATAAGGACAAAACCAAAGAAACCAATACCCGTCACATGAAAATTCTCGCGGCGGAAGACAACCGTACCAATCAACTGATCCTGAAAAAGATGGTAAAGGATTTGAATATCGACCTGCGCTTTGCATCGCATGGCCTCGAAGCGGTTGAGATCTATCAGGAGTTCGAACCCGATCTGATATTCATGGATATCTCTATGCCAAAAATGGACGGGAAACAGGCCACCACGGAAATCCGAAGGCTCGAGGTTGAAACCGGCCGACACGTCCCCATTGTTGCCTTGACCGCTCACGCGATGGCAGGGGACGATGAGGGGATCCTATCTGCCGGGCTCGACCATTACCTGACCAAACCTCTGCACAAGACACTCATCCATCAAATGATCCTGCAACATCAACCAGACGACGTGACCCGCGTTGATGAAACCAATCCTGAAGAGATCAGCAGAGGTTGTAGTGACAACAAACAGGATCCTGCTTCATCTGGCTAAAAATACCTCGGGGAGCGCGAGGGGCTGGCCCCTCGCTTCCTTCCGGCCACGCAATCGTTGATCTTTGTTGTTTTACAGATGTTTTCAGGCCGCATAGGGTCTAACAAAGACCGGTTTGTCCTCTTCTGACAGGTCCGCACGGTAAGAGTAACCGCCGGTGTCAAACTCTAACAATGCTTTGGGATCAGTCAGGCGATGTTGGATGATGTACCGCGCCATCGCGCCGCGTGCTTTTTTAGCAAAGAAACTGACGATTTTCGGGGTGCCGTTCTTATCTTCCATGAACACCGGCGTGACGACACGCAGTTTCAGCGCATTTGGGTCAACCGCGCCAAAATATTCCTGGCTGGCGCAGTTGATCAGAACATCGCTGCCAATTTCCGTGCCTTGTGCATTCAGCGCTTTGCTGAGCTGGTCGCCCCAGTAGTCATAAAGATTCTTGCCGCGCCGGGTTTTCAGTTTGCTGCCCATCTCCAGCCGATAAGGCTGAATCGCATCCAGCGGTCGCAGCATGCCGTAAAGTCCCGAGAGGATGCGAAGGTGATCCTGGGCCCATGCCATTTCTTCCGCATCCAGCGATGCAGCCTCTAAACCTTGATAAGTATCGCCAGCAAAGGCCAGCGCTGCAGGGCGCGTGGCCTCGGCCTCGGGCGCGTCCACAAAGGCGCGATAGCGGTCGCGGTTCAGGCGTGCCAGATCGTCGCTCAGGCTCATCAGCTTTTTCAGGTCGCCAAGTGTCAGGTTCCGTGCGGTCTTTGACAGCCGGATTGCGTCATCCTGAAAGTCGGGCTGTGTGACCGCGACGTCCCGCTCTGCCCAATCCAGCCGCTTGGCCGGGGAAATCACTACCAGCATATCCGCCCTCTTTCCTTGCCTGATTTGGTGTATCTAGGTCGTTTTGCGTTTTACCAAAAGAACATTTGTCGAAAGGCGCGGTCGAACGTTGGGAGAGGCAGCGTCTTTTGACACGATTGGGGCGCAAAACGAACTAGCCCGCCTCACGCAGCACGTCCAGAAAGGCAGCGCCAAACCTTTCGTGACGGCGATCACCCAGCACTGTCTCGATCCCGCGCGGATCATCCGGCCGCATCTGCGCTACCTTCGCCAGTTGCGAGGCCGAGCAGGTCAATGGCTTATCTATCCCATCGGGGCCGCGCGATAACTGAGACTGTACTTCGAGCAAACGATCGTAAATCTCACCTTGGTCCCGCCCCGCCAGTTTGCGGCGGGCTGGGTGCACGGCCTCAACCGCGCCTGCGATGACTTCAAGGAAGGTGTGGCCATAGCGTTCCAGCTTTTTGGCACCAACACCGCCAACACGCGCCATGTCATCCAGTGTAGCGGGGCGTTTTTCAGCCATTTCGATCAAAGTGCGATCAGGGAAGATCACATAGGCTGGCACACGTGCGGATTCCGCCAAAGCGCGGCGTTTGGCCTTTAAGGCCGACAGTAACGGCGCGTCTTCCTCGGACACCATGGCTTTCACTGCGGGGCGGCGCGTGGCCTTTCGGATCGTGTCCTTGCGCAGGTTGATCTGCGCCTCGCCTTTCAGGATCGGCTTGGCAGCTTCGGTCATGCGCAATGCGCCGTGGCGTTCTGGATCTGGGCGGACCAGATCATGCCCCATCATCTGCCGGAAAATCGCTTGCCATTGAGGGCGCGACCAGTCTTTGCCGATGCCCCAAGTGGACAGATCGTCGTGACGACGCGCGCGTACTTTGTCGGTCTCGTTCCCCAGCAGAATATCGATCAGATGGCCCGCGCCGAACCATTCTTCGGTGCGCAGGATACAGGAAAGGGCCATGCGGACGGGGGTGGTCCCGTCGAAGACCTCGGGCGGCGTGTCGCACAAATCGCATTTGCCGCAAGGTTCGGCCTGTTCGCCGAAATAGCCCAGCAGAGTTTGACGGCGGCACACCAGCGCCTCGGCCAGACCCAGCAAAGCGTTCAGGCGGGCGTGGTCGGCCATGCGGCGCTCGGGCGGGGCCAACCCTTCGTCTATCTGCGACCGTCGCAGGCGGATATCGTCGGGGCCGAATAGGGTCAGTGTCTCGGCGGGGCCGCCATCGCGCCCAGCGCGGCCAATCTCCTGATAATAGGCTTCTATGGACTTGGGCAGATCAGCATGGGCGACCCAGCGGATATCGGGTTTGTCGATGCCCATACCAAAGGCAACGGTTGCCACAACGATCAGACCATCCTCGCGGGCGAAGCGGGCCTCGACGATGCGCCGGTCCTCGGGATCCATACCGCCGTGATAGTGGCAGGCGGTGTGGCCCTCGTCGCGCAAAGCCTTGGCCAGCACTTCGGTCTTGTTGCGGGTGCCGCAATAGACGATGCCGGATTGACCCTTACGGGCAGCGGCGAAATCGAGGATCTGTTTACGCGGCCCGTCCTTGGCAGCAAAAGCCAGATGGATGTTGGGCCGATCAAACCCACGCAGAAACTTGTGTGGTTCGATGCCGTCGAACAGTTTCTCGACAATCTCGTCTTGCGTCTCTGCATCCGCCGTGGCGGTGAAGGCAGCAATAGGAACGTTCAGCGCGCGCCGAAGTTCACCGATCCGCAGGTAATCCGGGCGGAAATCGTGGCCCCACTGGCTGACGCAATGCGCCTCGTCCACGGCAATCAGGCTGACATTGATCCGGCGCAGCATGCCTAACGCCGACCCGGCCGCCAGACGTTCCGGTGCCATGTAAAGTAGCTTGAGCCGTCCGGCCTCCAAAGCGTCCCACACCGCGTCGGTTTCTTCAGGCGTGTTGCCCGAGGTCAGCGCCCCGGCCTCGACCCCGGCCTCCTGCAACCCACGCACCTGATCACGCATTAGGGCGATCAGTGGCGATATCACTACGGTCACGCCATCTCGCAGCAGGGCGGGCAGCTGAAAACACAGAGATTTACCGCCCCCGGTCGGCATGATCGCAAGCACGTTTTCGCCAGCGGTCACGGCATCGACAATCTCTTCCTGCCCGGGGCGGAAGTCATCGAATCCAAAGACATCTCGCAGCAAGGGTGCGGAGTCGAACATCTGCGGGGTTGCCCTGTTTTAAGGTTTATCTGCTCTTAAGACAGGACAATCACATACTAAGATTCGGTGAACAAGAGGTCAGTAGAAGAACGCGGCATTGTTGGCGAGGATAATGCGAAGCGAAAACACACCGAGAAGCACAATCAGCGGTGCCAGATCCAATCCGCCCATAGGGGGCAAAAAGCGCCGAATTGGACCGTAGATCGGCTCTAATAAACGGTTCAGGCCGTACCAAATTTGCGCGACAAGTTGCTGGTGAAGGTTGAGCACCTGAAAGTTGATCAGCCAGCTCATGATGACGTGGGCGATGACTATGAACCAGACAACGCTCAGCAACATTTGCAAGATTTCGTATAGAGATTGCATGGGCACTCCGTTCTTTCACCGAAAAGAGACCTAAGCGCCCTCGTTGCAAAGAGCAAGTCTGCGCCAACTCAAAGCTTGCGAATTGAACCAAACCCCCGTCTTATAAACATAACGATAACAGAGGCAGTGATGGCAGAGATTTCCAAACGCAGGCGCATCTGGGGCTGGTGGTTTTTTGACTGGGCCAGCCAGCCATATCACACGCTGTTGGTCACCTTTGTCTTTGGCCCATATTTTGCCGGGGTGGCAGCCGGGTACTACGCGAACAGTGGGCTGGATGCCGAAGCCGCAGCCGCACAAGCGCAGACGGTCTGGGCGAACTGTTTGACGATCACGGGGCTGATCATTGCCTTTGGCGCGCCTTTGCTGGGGGCAATGGCGGATGTGTCAGGGCGGCGCATTCCGTGGATTTTTGCTTTTTCGGTCATGTACGCGGTTGGATCCGGTGCGTTGTGGTACACGATGCCCGATGGCTCGAACATGTGGCTGATGCTGTCGGCCTTTGGGCTGGGTTTCGTGGGCGCGGAATATGCGCTGATATTTATCAATTCTCAGCTACCTGATCTGGGCGACGACAGTGAAGTGGGCGAGATTTCGGGCTCGGGCTTTGCGTTTGGCTATTTCGGCGGCCTGATCTCACTGGCGATCATGTTGGCGCTGTTTGTGGAACAGGCGAACGGCAAAACACTGATCGGGATGGAGCCTGCATTGGGTCTAGATGCGGCGACCCGGGAAGGCACCCGTTTTGTCGGCCCGTTTACGGCTGCTTGGTTCATTCTGTTTATGGTGCCCTACTTCCTGTGGGTGCGCGATGACGTACCAAGTGACAAAACGGGCAGCGTGGGTGAAGCGCTGCGGCTACTGGCGAAATCAGTGTCTAACCTGCGCCATCGCGTCAGTCTTGCCAGCTACCTCGGTTCGTCCATGTTCTACCGTGATGCGCTGAATGGGCTTTACAGCTTTGGCGGTGTCTATGCGCGGTTGGTGCTGGAGTGGGACCTGATCAAGATCGGTATCTTCGGGATTGTGAGCGTGTTAGCGGCCGCCGCGTTTTCCTGGGTCGGCGGCAAGCTGGACAAGAAATACGGCCCCAAACCCGTGATCATCGTTGCGATCTGGGTTCTGATATTTGTCTGCGCCACCGTGGTCATGATGGACCGGACGCAAATCTATGGCATTCAATTGGCCGAAGGATCCAATTTGCCGGATATCGTTTTCTTCGGCTGCGGTGTGTTGATCGGTGGTATGGGCGGCATTCTTCAATCGGCCAGCCGCTCAATGATGGTGCGCCATACTGATCCCGAAGCTCCGGTGGAAAGCTTTGGACTTTTTGGTCTGTCGGGGCGCGCGACCGCATTTGCGGCACCGCTTTTGATCGGAATTGCAACAACCGTGACCGGCAGTGCCCGGTTGGGGGTGTCACCCATCGTTGGGTTGTTTATTCTGGGACTATTCCTGATGCGCTGGGTCAGACCGGAAGGGGATCAGAGCAGATGATTTTAAAGCGTTTTTTGATAATCGTGGCTGCACTTGCTTTGGCGGGTACAGCGACGGCAGAGCCGTTGGCAAAGCAGTTGTTCGGGGCGCAAAGGGTCAATTCGCAACAAAAACCGGCCGCGTTCGGCAGTTATTCGCGCGGATGCGCCGCCGGATCAGTGCAATTGCCCGAAACCGGGGCCACTTGGCAAGCTATGCGTCTGTCACGCAACCGCAACTGGGGACACCCCGAGGCAATCGATTATGTCAAGGACCTCAGTAAGTTTGCCGCGAAACAGCCGGGCTGGAATGGTCTCTATATCGGGGATATCAGCCAACCGAGGGGTGGGCCGATGACGTCGGGCCATCGGTCCCATCAGGTGGGTCTGGATATCGACATCTGGATGCTGCCCGGGGACAACATGCGTCTCAGTCGCAAAGCGCGCGAGAATATCTCTTCTATTTCTCTGCGTCGCGCAAATGGAGCTTTTGTCAACGGGAACTGGACGAAGCAGCACCATGCCGTTCTGCGCGAAGCCGCCAAAGACAAGCGTGTCGCGCGTATTTTCGTCTTTCCCGGTGCCAAAGTGCAAATGTGCAAGGATGAGAAGGGTAACCGCGCCTATCTGCGCAAGATCAGACCATGGTGGGGGCATCACTATCATTTTCACGTCCGTCTGAAATGCCCCCGAGGGTCGAAAGGTTGCGTCAATCAGGACCCGCCCCCCAAGGGCGATGGATGCGCTCAGGCGCAGGAATGGGTGAACAACATCCTCAATCCGCCGCCACCTGACCCGAACGCCCCAGCCCCCAAGAAACGCCGGGAATATGTTCTGGCTGATTTGCCACAACAATGCGCCGCCGTTTTGCAATCCAACTAAGCGTCTTTCTGTTTGCAGCCACGGCAGCTGTGGCGGTCGAAATCAAGTCCGCCACCCATCTGCACAGTTTTGAATGGAAAAATCCGGCGGATTGGTTTGGTGGGTTTTCGGCGCTGCACGTTCTGGGCGACGGTCAACAGATACTGGTGCTGAGCGATCGAGCCAGAATAGCCACGGCCCGCGTCGAGCGGGACGGAGACCAGATCACCAGCATTCATGTTTTGGATCAATGGCGGGTCTTGTCCAGTCAGGGGCACATCATGAAAGGTGGTGTCGGCGACTCCGAAGGGCTTGCGCTGGCACCAGATGGCGGGCTCTATATCTCGTTCGAAGGGGTGCACCGGATCGCCTATTATCCAGAGCCAGGTGCCAAGGCGCGGGTTTTGCCGCGACCCCCGGGCTTTAACGACCTCGCTGACAATGGGTCTTTCGAAGGTCTTGCAATCGATGCGCGCGGCCAGCTTTACACAATGCCGGAAAAAGACCGCACCGCTGACGGGGACGTCCCCGTTTACCGTTGGAACGGTGATGCATGGTCGATCCCATTTGTCCTGCCGCAACGCGATGGCTTCAAACCTGTCGGTGCCGACTTCGGCCCGGACGGAAAGTTTTATGTGCTCGAGCGTAAGCTGGGTTTTTTCGGCTTTCGCTCGCGGCTGCGTCGATGGGATGTGGCCGATGACGCACCCAGCGCCGAAGAGGTCCTGTTCGAAACAACAAAAGGCGCGCATGACAACCTCGAAGGGCTGTCTATCTGGCGTGACGGTCAGGGCCGTTTGCGGGCCACGATGATCTCGGATGACAACTTTCTGGCTCTACAGCGAACCGAATTGGTGGAATATCTGCTGCCCGATTGACAGAGCCACGGCAAAGGTCTAAACGCACGGCTTGCCTTGGGACGGTCCCTTGGCCAAGTCGCCGCTACCTTGTCAAAACGGGCATCAAAACATGCAACGCGCTTACATTCCCGGCATCATTGCCATGGCCGCCATTGTTGTGGCCTCAAACATCCTGGTCCAGTTCCTGATCCTTGACGGGCTGTTGACCTGGGGTGCTTTCACTTATCCGCTGGCCTTCCTGGTCACTGACATCATGAACCGCGTCTATGGCGTGGGTCCGGCCCGCAAGGTCGTGTTCGCCGGGTTTGTCACCGGTATCATCTGTTCGTTAATCGGCAGTCAGATCATGCTGCAAGGCGACGGGTTTGAATACGCCGCCGTACCGCTGCGGATCGCAGTCGCCTCGGGCACAGCATTCCTGATCGCGCAACTGACTGATGTTACTGTGTTCAATGCCATGCGCGGCGGCCGTTGGTGGCGCGCACCCCTGGTCTCGACGCTGGTTGGATCAGCGCTCGATACCGCCATCTTCTTCACCATCGCCTTCTCGGCCTCGGTCACGTTCTTCGGTGCCAACGCCGACACCGCGATCAACTGGGCGTGGGAGCCTGTGCCGTTTATGCTGTCCGGCCCGATGGCCCCGCTGTGGGTGACGCTGGCTTTTGCAGACTGGCTGGTGAAACTGTCACTGGCGCTGATTGCTTTGATCCCGTTCAAAGTCATTGTTGCCCGGCTGACTGCCGCACAGCCTGCGTAAAAAAAAGTGCTTTGAGAATGGCGCATCTTGTGTCAGGCTCAAAGTTAACCGCAACAGATAGAAAAGGAGGTGATCCAGTGTCAAGAAAGAGATTGGAGAGAGGTGTCGGAACAACCGGGGGGAAAGCCTGCTAGGGCAGCCCTTGGCGGAGCGCTCGCTCCGGCTGGTCGATTGATCTAACCGACCCGACCTCCTGAACTTTCGAAGGGCCGTCCCACAAGGGGCGGCCCTTTCTGTTTCCACCCCTGCCCTGTAAGGTCCGGCCCATGTTGCGCATCACCGACGATATCATCCTTCAAGACTGGGAAATGACCGAAAGCTTTGTCCGTTCTTCCGGTCCCGGTGGGCAGAACGTCAACAAGGTTTCCACGGCTGTTGAACTGCGGTTTGAAGCGGCACGGTCCCCCTCTTTGCCGGATCCGGTCAAGAACCGCTTGAAACGGCTGGCCGGGCGGCGCTGGACCAAAGAGGGCGCAATCATCATCCAATGTGAAGAAACCCGTTCTCAGGCCCGAAACCGTGACATCGCGCGCGCTCGGCTGGCCGAACTGATCACCCGCGCGCTCGTTAAACCCAAACGGCGCATCGCAACCAAGCCGACCTATGGGTCGGTCAAGCGAAGGTTGGCGGCCAAGAAGGCGCGCGGCGAAGTCAAAGCGCTGCGGGGCAAGGTCTCAGAAGAATGATCTGGCATCTTTTCGATGCGTTGTTACTCTGCCCCTGACAGGCAGGAGGGTAACGCCATGAGGCTGGAGGGAAAAACCGCAATCGTAACCGGTGGCGCATCCGGGTTCGGCGCAGGGATCGTGCAGAAGTTCCTGGACGAAGGCGCGCGCGTCATGATTGCGGATATCAATGGCGAAGCGGCGCTGGATCTTGCAAACACACTCGGAGAACGGGCAATCGGACACCAGGTTGACGTTGCAGACGGGGCTTCGGTTCAAGCCATGGCAGATACCGCAAAGCGTCAGTTCGAAAATCTGGACATTCTGGTGAACAACGCAGGTGTCACGCATTTGCCGACCCCGCTCGAAGATGTCGCCGAAGACGATTTCGACCGCGTGTTCAATGTAAATATGAAATCGGTCTATCTGACCGCCCGCGCGTTTGTCCCGGTGATGAAAGCACGCGGGGCAGGTGCGATCCTGAACGTGGCCTCAACGGCTGGGTTATCCCCGCGTCCCAACCTGAACTGGTACAACGCCTCAAAAGGCTGGATGATCACGGCAACCAAGACCATGGCCGTGGAACTCGCCCCGACCGGTGTGCGTGTGAACGCGATCTGTCCTGTGGCCGGAGAAACACCGCTGCTGAAATCCTTCATGGGCGAAGACACGCCCGAGATTCGCGCCAAATTCCTGTCGACCATCCCGCTGGGCCGTTTCTCCACACCAGAAGACATGGCCAATGCCGCCTGTTTCCTCTGCTCGGACGAGGCCTGCATGATCACGGGTACAGCGCTTGAGGTTGACGGTGGCCGCTGCATCTGATCCGCTCTTCATCTGGCTAAAAATACCTCCGCCGGAGGCAGCGCGCTTGCGCGCTTTTCGACCTGAACATCGAAGCAAAAAATGACACCCGGACCCAAAAACCTGATCACCGATATCCCCGGCCTGATGGTCGGCAACGCGCAGGACGACACGCTGAAATCCGGCGCGACAGTCTTGACGGCGCAGGCTCCTTTTGTGGCTTCGGTCCATGTGATGGGGGGCGCACCCGGGACGCGCGAAACCGATCTTCTTGCACCAGACAAAGCCGTGACACATGTGGATGCGATTGTATTGTCTGGCGGCTCTGCCTTTGGACTGGATGCCTGTTCCGGCGTCTCAGACGGGCTGCGCAAAAGGGGGCTGGGTTATCCGGTCGGCGACGTCACTGTGCCCATAGTCCCAGGGGCGATCCTGTTCGATTTGCTCAACGGTGGTGACAAAAACTGGGTTGAAAACCCGTATCGTGCCTTGGGTCTCGCAGCGTACGAGGCAGCGTCGGATCAATTCGATCTCGGCTCAGCAGGCGCAGGCACCGGAGCCTTAGCTGCGATGCAAAAGGGCGGGCTGGGCTCTGCGTCGTGTGTTCTGGACAGTGGCGTCACTGTTGGCGCGCTGGTTGCCGCCAATCCGCTGGGCAGTGTGACAACACCCGGGGATCGACACTTCTGGGCGGCATCGTTTGAAATGGGTGATGAATTCGGTGGTTTAGGGCCTGATTACAATGCCGCTCTTGGTACGCCGCAGGCCAGCCGCAAGGCGCAGGCGATGAAATCCGTAGACCCGAGCAAAACAAATACAACCATTGCCGTCGTCGCAACCGATGCAGCCTTGACCAAGCCCCAATGTCAGCGGATGGCCGTTGCCGCCCATGACGGCATTGCCCGTGCAATTGTGCCCGCCCATACACCGGGCGACGGCGATCTGGTGTTTGCCGCCAGCACCGGCGTGCGACCCTTATCAACCGAAGCGGAGCTGGGGCTGATTGGTCACGTTGCTTCGATTTGTCTGGCACGGGCCATTACGCGGGCGGTGTATCTGGCGACACCGGCCGCAGGCGACCTTTTGCCCTGCTGGTCCAGGGTACATGACATAAGTTAAGGACATCCCATTTGTCGCAGTGGCACAGTAAGCCTGCGCGGCAATCTGCGCGTTGACTCTTTTTTGCGCCGAAGGTCCATTCGGTGCAGCAAATTTGTATCGGAGCAATAGCTATGAATCGCATCCTCGCTACCGCAATTGTCGGCCTTCTGGCCCTGCCCGCCTATGCTGAAGGCGATGCCGAAGCCGGTAAGAAAGCCTTCAACAAATGCAAGTCCTGCCACCTGATCGCTGACCCGGAAGGCGAAGTGATTGTCAAAGGCGGTAAGACTGGCCCGAACCTGTATGGCATCGCTGGCCGCACCGCTGGCACATATGAGGGCTTCAAATACGGTGACAGCATCGTTGCCGCAGGCGAAAAAGGCCTGGTTTGGGACGAGACAACCTTTGTCGAATACTCGCAAGATCCCAAAGCTTTCCTGAAATCCTATCTGGATGACACTGCGGCCAAGTCGAAAATGACCTTCAAGCTGAAAAAAGGCGCTGAAGACGTCTATGCCTATATCGTCAGCGTTTCGGGCGAATAAGCCTTAACGCAAGATGCAACAGCACAAGGACCAAAGGCCGCAGCCCCTGCGGCCTTTCGTGCGATTGATGCCGGGGCAAATCACAGCCACTTTGGTATCAGACAGGTGGTTTCCACCCGTCGCACAGCCAGACCGATCCGGCGGCAGCTAAACTCACAACAACCGCCCGGTAAATGGACTGGCAGCAGGAGAGGACAGATGGGAATTATGATCCCGGCCTGGGTCGATGGCGAATTGACCCCTGTGGACAAGCTCGAAGCGCATGAAAAAGGGCTCAAGCACAAGGCTGTGTCCGTGTTTGTTGTGCGCGGAACGGAAATTCTGCTGCAACGTCGCGCAATGGGCAAATACCACACGCCCGGCCTGTGGGCGAATACCTGTTGCACGCATCCGGATTGGGATGAAAGCTCGTCGACCTGTGCGGTGCGCCGTTTGCGTGAAGAGCTTGGGATAACCGGTCTCTATCCAGAATACCGGCACCGTCTTGAGTACCACGCGGATGTCGGCAACAACATGGTTGAAAACGAAGTTGTCGACGTCTTTCTGGCCCATGTTCGCGGGCAGCTAAAGATCGAGCCTAACCCTGACGAAGTCATGGATATCCGCTGGATCGACTATCATGATCTTCTGGCCGAAGTGACCCGTCACCCGGATCGATTCACGCCATGGCTCAAGATCTATCTGCACAAATATGCTGACACGATTTTTGGCCCTGATCTGATCATTTCTGCCAAATCCTGATGCAGTTGGGCAAACCCTGCCTTGCAAGGTCGGCGCAAGCCGCCTAAATCAACGCGTCATGGCCAAGCAGAAGACAGACCCGAATTACAAGGTAATCGCCGAAAACCGGCGCGCTCGCTTCGATTACGCGATCGAAGAGGATATCGAGTGCGGCATTGTCCTGGAAGGGTCCGAGGTCAAGTCCCTGCGCGCTGGCGGGTCGAACATTGCGGAAAGCTATGCTTCGGTAGACGACGGGGAACTGTGGCTGATCAACAGCTATATCGCGCCTTACGAGCAGGCCAAGGTGTTCAAGCACGAAGAACGTCGTCGTCGTAAGCTGTTGGTGTCACGCAAGGAACTGTCGAACCTGTGGAATGCGACCCAGCGCAAGGGGATGACGCTGGTGCCGCTGGTCCTGTATTTCAACCACAAGGGTCGGGCGAAGATTAAAATCGGCATCGCCAAAGGTAAAAAGCTCCACGACAAGCGCGAGACGCAGGCCAAGCGCGATTGGTCACGTCAGAAGCAGCGGCTTTTGAAAGATCACAGTTAGATCGCGCTGGCTTGGTGTGACCGGGTGTAATCTGCTGCGTTGCCTACACTTGCGGAAAAGGTCGGCAAGCGGCCCGTGATGCCCTATGGCTTTGCACTTAAAGATGGCTTTCGCCATTCGAACCGTTCCACAGCGCTGTCCAGCGGCACTTCCGTCAATGCGGCCGTGTAATTGCTGACGACCTTGTTTGCGATGCCCAAAACAACCTCTAGCGCGTTTTGCGGAGTGTATCCGGCGGCCAGAAATTTTTTCAGGTCGGCTGGCGCGATGCTGCCCCGGGTGCGTGCCATGGATTTGGTGAATTCGTGCAGCGCATTGAGCTTTTCGTCGGGCAGTGCGTCGCCCGAGCGCTGGCTTTCCACAGCATCAGGCGTCAGCCCGGCCATTCGCGCCAATTTTGTGTGCCACGGGACGCAATACTCGCAGTTGTTCTCGAAATTCACGGTCAGATACACCACTTGCTGCTCTGCCGCCGTCAGTGTTGTTTTGGCAAACTCGTCCAGACAATCCAGGTGGGTCTTAAGCAACTGTGGGGACAGCGCCATAACGCCCTGCAAATTCGGAATCACCCCGTAGTCTGCTTTGGCCTTGTCCAGGAATGGCTTCGCGTCTTCGGGTGCGTTGTCGGGAGTGAGGACTTCAAAAGATGTCATAGCGCTTCCTGCAGGGATTGCGTTGCACGTCAGCCCACGCCAGCGGCGCAGACATGTTTCGGAAAACAATTCTATGGATCAAAACGCCATTGCGGCCTGTACTGCGCGTTGCCAGCGGGCATAGGCCGCATCGCGGTCGTCCTGCGCCATTTTTGGCTCAAACCGCGTGTCCAGCCGCCATGTGTCAGCAAACCCATCTTGATCGGGATAAACACTGGCCTTCATGCCAGCCAGCCATGCAGCCCCCAATGCAGTTGTTTCCTGCATCACCGGACGATCCACCGGCGCGCCCAGACAGTTCGACAGACCCTGCATGGTCCAGTCAGACGCACTCATCCCGCCATCGACGCGCAGGATGACATCGGTGTCTGCCCCCCAGTCGCCCTGCATGGCATGCCACAGGTCGCGGGTTTGGAATGCGATGCTTTCCAGCGTGGCGCGCGCGATCTCAGCCCGGCCCGAGCCACGGGTCAGTCCGAACATCGCGCCACGGCAATCGGGTTTCCAATACGGTGCGCCCAATCCGGTGAAGGCCGGCACAAGAATGACATGTTGGTTCGGATCTGCCTGAGCGGCAAGATCACCGCTTTGAGGTGCCGAGTCGATGATCTGCAATGCGTCGCGCAGCCATTGCACGGCAGCCCCGGCGATAAAGATCGATCCTTCCAGCGCATAGGTGCGCTGTCCATCCAACTGATAGGCAACGGTCGTCAACAGGCGGTTTTTCGACTGAACCGGCTGCGCGCCCGTGTTCAGCAACGCAAAGCAGCCCGTGCCATAGGTGGATTTCATCATGCCTGGCTGGAAACAGGCCTGCCCGATTGTGGCGGCCTGCTGGTCTCCTGCAACGCCCAAAATAGGAATGTCACCCCCGAATAAAGTGGTGGAGCCAAAATTCGCAGCGCAATCAAGCACGTCAGGCAAGATGGTCAGGGGTACATCCAGCAGGTCGCAAATCTCGGCGCTCCATGTGCCTTTGTGGATGTCAAACAAAAGGGTGCGGGCGGCATTGGTGGCATCTGTGGCATGGACACGGCCTTCGGTTAGTCGCCAGATCAGGAAACTGTCGATCGTGCCAAACAGCAACTCTCCGGCATCGGCCCTCTCACGCGCGCCCGAAACGGTATCCAACAGCCATTTCACCTTGGTGCCCGAGAAATATGGGTCCAGCAGCAATCCGGTTTGAGCGGTGACGTCATCTTCGCACCCGGCCTGTTTGTAGCGGGCGCAGATATCGGCGGTGCGGCGGTCCTGCCAGACGATGGCGTTGTGGATCGCTTTGCCGGTGTGTTTGTCCCAGACGACGGTCGTCTCACGCTGGTTGGTGATCCCGATCCCGGCGATCTGATTGGCGGAAATGCCGGTGGCTTCCATCACCTCGCGGCACACGTGCAAAACACTGGACCAGATATCTTCGGGGTCATGTTCAACCCAACCTTCCTGAGGGAAGTGCTGGGGAAACTCTTGCTGTGCGGTGCTAACTGGCTGCATTTGCGCATCAAAAAGTATGGCGCGCGAGGACGTGGTGCCCTGATCGATTGCCAGAATATAGGTCATGTCCGCTCTCCCCCGGTCTCGTTTCGCGGGACTTTAGCGCAAACAATGGCGCAGGGGCCAGAGCAGAAATCAGGCTGGATCAACCGGGATATTATCGATCAGACGAACGCCATCGGCCCATGCGGTTACGAACAGGCGGGCTGGCCTGCTGGCACTGGGCAGGCTTTCCAGCGTCTCGGCGCAGCGCAGGTCCACGTATTCGATCTCTGAAAACCCGGCGGCCAGCAAGCGCGCTTTGGCATCGTGCGCCAGAGTTGCGAAATCACCGCCCTCTGCCAGGTTTTGTGCGACCTGTTGCATAACCTTGTTCATATGTTCTGCGATCTTTAGCCCATCAGGGGAAAGCAGAAGGTTGCGGGACGACATCGCCAGCCCAGAGGGTTCACGCACAGTCGGGCAGCCGATCACCTCGATTGGAATGTCCAAATCGCGGGCCATACGGCGGACAACCAGCAGCTGTTGGTAGTCTTTTTCCCCGAAATAGGCTCGATCTGCTTGCGTTTGGAGAAACAGCTTGGCGACAACGGTGGCTACGCCCTCGAAATGGCCTGGGCGGAAAGGGCCTTCCATCATATCGGTCAGGCCAGCAACCGTAACTGTGGTTGAAAAGCCGTCAGGATAGACTTCCTGCGGATCAGGCACATAGATCGCGTCCACGCCGTAAGGGGACAGTTTTTTGGCGTCTTCATGTTCAGTGCGGGGGTAATTTGCCAGATCTTCGGGGTTGTTGAACTGTTTGGGGTTCACAAAGATCGTCACGATGACCCGGTCACACCCTTCCTTTGCGGCCTGCGCCAGCGACAAATGCCCTTCGTGCAACGCGCCCATGGTCGGAACCACGCCGATCGCATCGCCATTGCGGTGCCATTCAGTGGTTTTGGCGCGCAGCTCTGCCAGAGACCGCAAAATCGGCGCGGTCATGCTTTGGCTCCTTTGGTCGGAGCCTGATCTGCAAAGACATGTTCGTCTGCCGGGAAGGCCCGTGAGCGCACCTCGGCGGCGTATTCCGCGATGGCAGCCTCGGCCAGTGGGCCCAGCTCGGCATAGCGTTTGACAAACTTGGGTTTGAAGGCGGTGAAAAAGCCGACCATGTCGTCCACGACCAGAATCTGCCCGTCACAGCCTGCGGATGCGCCAATTCCGATGGTTGGGATCGCGACCTCTTCGGTGATCTGGTCTGCCAGTCCTTGGGGAACTTTTTCCAGAACGACTGAAAACGCACCGGCCTCGGCCACGGCGCGGGCATCTGCCATAACGGCTTCTGCCTGCTCGGCACGACCCTGCACCTTGTAGCCACCCAGCGTGTTGATCGACTGTGGCGTCAGCCCGATATGAGCCATCACAGGGATGCCGCGCTTGACCAGAAAGCGGATGGTTTCAGCCATCTCAACGCCACCTTCCAGCTTCACGGCCCCAGCACCTGTTTCCGCCATAAGGCGCGCGGCATTGCGGAAGGCATCGGCCGGAGAGTGTTCGTAGCTGCCAAACGGCATGTCGATGACCATCATCGCCTTATCCAATCCGCGCGATACAGCCTGACCGTGCAGGATCATCATCTCCATCGTAACGCCTAGCGTGGATTCCAGCCCGTGCAGCACCATGCCGACGCTGTCGCCCACCAGAACAAAGTCACAATGCGCATCCATCAGACGTGCCATGGGCGTGGTATAGGCGGTTAGCGAGACCAAAGGCGCGCCGCCTTTTTGGGCGCGAATATCCTCGGCATTCGGGGCTTTCTTGCGGGCGGTGGCGCTCATGTGTCGCTCCTGCAGGTATTATGTTGCAGTGCGGCATAGCAGACCGAACAGGGCCAAAGAAACCCCGGTTGCGCGAACATTCCCTTGATTGACCTCAGGTTTACAGGAAAACTGGTCTCAAAATGGCCCTGAAAACAAGGGTGCAACCAGTTTCAGTAGGGAGAGTTCACATGACAAAATTCATGTTTCGGACATTTGCGTCGACCTTGGCGGTGGGCGTTGGTCTGCTTGCCACGCAGGTCTATGCCAAATCGGACATCACCATTGCGATGCAGCTTGAACCCCCGCATCTGGACCCGACCAGCGCCGCGGCACAGGCCATCGACTCGGTGGTCTATTCCAATATCTTCGAAGGTCTGACCCGGTTCATGGGCGATGGCTCGGTCGTGCCCGGCTTGGCTGAAAGCTGGGAGATTTCCGACGATGGTACGGTTTATACCTTCAAGCTGCGCGATGGTGTGACCTTCCATGACGGCACAAATATGGATGCCGAGGACGTCAAGTTCACCCTTGATCGCGCCACCGCCGAAGACAGCGCGAACGCCCAGAAGGCGCTGTTTGCCGGGATTGAAAGCGTTGAGGTTGTCGATCCACTGACTGTCAAAGTCACTCTTTCGGAACCAAACGGCAATTTCCTGTTCAACCTGGCTTGGGGGGATGCGGTCATTGTCGCGCCCGACAGCATCGAAAACATCAAGACCAACCCTATCGGCACCGGGGCCTATACCTTTGGCAACTGGGTGCAGGGCGACAGCATCACGCTGAACCGCAACCCCGACTATTGGGGCGATCAGCCTGCGTTAGAGACTGCAACGTTCAAGTTTATCTCGGACCCAACCGCCGCTTTTGCCGCCATGATGGCCGAGGATGTGGACGTATTCGACAACTTCCCTGCGCCGGAAAACCTGCCGCAGTTCGACGCCGATCCGCGTTTTCAGGTTCTGGTTGGTACAACTGAGGGCGAGACGATTCTGTCCACCAACAACAAACAGCCGCCGTTTGACGACATTCTTGTCCGGCAAGCCATGGCTCATGCCATCGACCGGCAGGCGATTATCGATGGAGCGATGTTTGGCTATGGCACGCCGATTGGAACCCATTTTGCACCGCATCATCCGGCCTATGTCGATTTGACCGGCGAGTCCGCATATGACCCGGAACAGGCTAAGGCGCTGCTTGCCGAGGCCGGTTTTGAGAACGGGTTCGAAACTACGCTACACCTGCCGCCGCCGTCTTATGCACGCCGGGGCGGTGAAATCGTTGCCGCGCAACTGGCCGAGGTCGGCATTACGGCCGAGATCATCAATGTCGAATGGGCGCAATGGCTGGAATCGGTGTTCAGGGGTAAGGATTTTGGCCTGACGATTGTCAGCCATACCGAACCCATGGATATCGGAATCTATGCGCGGCCAGATTACTACTTTCAGTATGAAAGTTCCGATTTTCAGGCGCTGATGGATACGCTTAACGCCACCACCGATCCTGATGAACGCAGCCGTTTGTTGGGTGAGGCCCAGCGTCTGATCTCAACCGATTATGTGAATGGCTATCTGTTCCAATTGGCCAAGCTGGGCGTCGCAAAGGCCGGTGTGCAGGGATTGTGGGCAAACGCCCCCACGGCAGCGATCGACCTAACACAGATCAGCTGGTCTGAATAATGCCTGAACCGGGGCTTTTTGCCAGGGTCCCGGTTTCACGCTCTTTTCGTGTGTCTCTCGTAATGGTCTTGTTTCGCGGTTTTTGTTTTCTTTTACTGGCCCTTTGCCTTTCGTCGATTGCGCCGGACAGGGGCTTGGCGCAAAACGTGTTGGGTGGGCGTCTGGATGCATTGACCGGCACGCCTGAAAACCCGCTTGACGTTGGCATAGGTATCCGCATCGACCAGATCACCAGCGTCGATCAAAAGGCCGAAAACTACGGCGCCGTTGTGGTTTTGCGGGTCGAATGGACGGATCCTGCGCTGGCATTTGATCGTGCCGAGATCGGGCGCGAGATCCGGGTGTTCAGCCCACCGGATCTGGCGGATCATGCCGCCGATATCGGCACCGTTTTGCCCGCCTTTGTCATCCACAACCAGCAATCCAACAAGTGGATACACGAGTCTGCTGCGTCCCTGCGGTACGACGGGCGTGTGGTTTACGTTGAGAAATCGTCGCTGACATTACAGGCGCCGCATTTTGATTTCCGTAAATACCCGTTCGACACACAGGAGTTTCACTTCGAAGTCGTATCAATCTTTCCCTCTGACTACGTGAAGTACCGCCCGCTTGAAGAATACTCGGGACTTGGCGATCTGTTGGGGGAAGAAGAGTGGATTTTGGACAATGCACGTCTGGAAGCAACCAAGGTCACAGGTTTGTCCGGCAGGGAAAGCGATCAGGTCGCGCTTGTTTTCGAAGGTAACCGGCACCTGACTTACTACGTCATTCGGGTTTTCTTGCCGATGCTGGTTCTGATTTCTGTCGGCTGGGCGCTGTTTTTCCTAGATGAATACCGCCGCAGGATCGAGATTGCGGGCGGCAATCTGCTGGTCTTTGTTGCATTCAACTGGGCGATCTCGGCAGATTTGCCAAAGCTGGGCTATCTGACCTTTCTGGATTTTGTCCTGCAATGCATGTTCCTGATGACCGGGGCCTTGATTGTGTTCAATGTGGCGTTGCGGAAACTTAAAGTGTCCGGAAGGGAAGGCACAGCGCGGACGTTGGACAATTACGCGATCAAGTGGATCTATCCTCTGGGCTATGCCGCAATCGTGGCTTACGCGGTTTTCGCCTATCTTCTGGTGCCTTAGACGCTGGACCCGCGCCTGATGTGACCCTAACGTGGTGCCAATGCTCCGCTATGCCTTTAAACGCCTGATTTCGCTGTTGATCAGCTTGGCCGTCGCCTCGGTCGTCATCTTCGCGGTGATCGAGGTCGCTCCGGGCGATCCGGCCTCGTTCATGCTGGGCGTGAACGCGCAAGAGGATACGCTGGCAGCGTTGCGGGCTGAGCTGGGCCTGGATGGGTCAAAAGTGCACCGGTATCTCAATTGGGTCGGCGGAATGCTGGTGGGGGATTTTGGCACGTCCTACACGTACCGCACGCCGGTGTCCCAGATGATCGCAGACCGGCTATGGGTATCGCTGCCGCTGGCACTTTACGCGCTGACACTGTCAACATTGATCGCGTTTCCCGCCGGGATCTACGCCGCCGCCCGCCGGGGCAAGCCGGGGGATCTGGCGGTAATGGGCGCCACTCAGTTGGGCATTGCCGTCCCCAATTTCTGGTTTGCGATGATGCTTGTGCTGATCTTCGCCATCAACCTGCGCTGGTTCAATGCGGGCGGGTTTGTCGGTTGGAGCAACGGCGTATGGGCCGGATTGCATTCGCTGACCCTGCCCGCAATCGCACTGGCCTTGCCACAGGCGGCTATCCTCGCTCGCGTGATGCGGTCGGCTCTGTTGGATATTCTGGGCGAGGATTTCATGCGCACCGCCCGGGCCAAGGGGTTGTCCCGCCGTCAGGCGCTGTGGCGGCACGGGGTACGAAATGCGCTGATCCCGGTGCTGACCATCATCGGCTTGCAGTTTTCCTTTCTGCTGGCCGGGTCGATCATCATCGAACAGGTGTTCTACCTGCCGGGCCTTGGGCGACTGGTGTTTCAGGCCATCTCGGCTCGTGATCTCATCGTAGTTGAATCGGTGGTCATGTTACTGGTCTTTGCCGTAATCACCGTGAATTTTCTGGTCGATCTGGCTTATGCCGCCGTCGACCCAAGGCTGAGGAGCAGGACATGAGCCGCAACCTGTTTCTGGGCGCTTGTTTGTCTTCTCTGGTGGTTTTGGCCGCGCTGATTTCGTTTGTCTGGACCCCCTATGATTACTCGGCCTTGAGCATTCCAGAGAAGCTTCAGCCCCCAAATGCGCAGCACTGGTTCGGTACGGATCACTTCGGGCGTGACATGTTTTCGATGATCATGGTTGGTGCGCGCACGTCCATTGCGGTGGCTTTGGTGGCTGTGGGGATCGGTATGGCGCTGGGAGTCCCGCTTGGCCTGACAGCCGCGGCCCGCAAAGGATCGTGGTTGGATGAGGTCATCATGCGCGGCAACGATCTGGTTTTTGCCTTCCCCTCGCTAGTGATCGCCATCCTCATCACCGCCGTGTTTGGTGCCGGAGCGATTAACGCCATCATTGCCATCGGCATTTTCAACATCCCCGTTTTTGCCCGTATCACCCGGGGTGCGGCCCTGTCGCTGTGGGAGCGAGAGTTCATCCTTGCCGCGCGCGTGTCGGGAAAAGGGGCGGCGCGGATATCGGTCGAGCATATCCTGCCCAATGTCGCCAACCTGCTGATCGTGCAGGGCACCATTCAGTTCAGTCTTGGAATTTTGGCTGAGGCCGGTCTGTCCTACGTCGGTCTGGGGGCGCAGCCGCCCACGCCAAGTTGGGGCAGAATGCTGGCGGATGCGCAGACAATGGTCAGTTTTGCCCCGCATTTGGCTCTGATTCCAGGCGTGGCGATTATCGTCACCGTCTTGGGCCTGAACCTGTTGGGCGACGGGTTGCGGGATTGGCTGGATCCCCGGATCAGGGTGGCGCGGGCATGAGTTTGTTGCGCATCAAGAACCTGTCACTGTCGATCCATGGGACATCGATCCTGAAACAGGTCGACCTGTCCATCGATCACGGTCAGATCGTCGCCGTCACGGGCGAGAGCGGTTCGGGTAAATCCATGACGGCCTTGGCTGTGATGCAGTTGCTTCCGAACGGAGCAGAGGTAGACGGCTCGCTCCAACTGGAGGGCAAAGATCTGCTGACCCGGTCCGAGGCCCAGATGTGTGCTTTGCGCGGCGCATCCATCGGGATGGTTTTTCAAGAGCCGATGACAGCGCTCAACCCCGTTAAAACCATTGGCGATCAGGTGATGGAAACGATCCTGATCCATAAGGCGATGCCTCTGGCTCAGGCTAGAGTAAGGGCAGAAGAGGTTCTGACCCGCGTCGGTTTGCCTGCCGATCGGTTCCCTTTATCCCGTTACCCGCATGAGCTGTCTGGTGGGCAGCGCCAGCGCGTAGTGATCGCCATGGCCATTGCCTTGCGACCCAAGCTGTTGATCGCGGATGAGCCAACAACGGCGCTGGATGTCACCACGCAGGCGCAGATCCTTGATTTGCTCAAGGGGCTGGTGCGCGAATATGACATGGGTCTTCTGATGATCACCCATGATCTGGCTGTGGTCGCGGATATGGCTGACCAGATCACCGTCATGCGTCACGGCGAAGTGGTCGAAAGCGGCGCGACCAATCATTTGATGCACAACATGCAGCACCCCTACACCCGTATGCTGTTTGAGGCATCCGGCCATCAGGTCACGCTGCCAGAGCCACCGCAGCCTCAGCCGTTGCTGGAGGTGAGCCAGGTCGTGCGCGCGTACCGCCTGCCCCGAAAGGGCTTGTTTGACAGGCCGCTTCATCACAGGGCTGTGGATGGTGTGAGCTTTACCCTCAATCGAGGAGAGCGTTTGGGGCTTGTGGGTGAGTCTGGCTGCGGAAAATCGACCCTAACACGGGCTATTTTGGGGTTAGAAGAGGTGCAATCGGGCCAGATTCGACTGGACGGGCAGCCTGTGTTCACAGGTCACAAACCCAACCTTGCGGTGCGCCGGAAGATGCAGGTGGTTTTCCAAGACCCCTTTGGCAGTTTCAACCCGCGCCACCGTGTTGCGCGTCTGATCACCGAACCCTTCCATCTGCTAGATACTCCGCCGACTGGATCGGACCGTCAGGATCGGATCGCTGAGATGCTGACAGCGGTCGGCCTCAGCCCGGATGACGCGGGTAAGTACATTCACGAATTCTCGGGCGGGCAGCGTCAGCGGATTGCCATCGCGCGGGCGCTGATTATCCAGCCCGAGTTGATCTTGTTTGACGAAGCTGTCTCGGCGTTGGACGTGTCGGTCCGAGCGCAAATCCTGGATCTGCTGGCCGAGCTTTGCGACGCCTACGACCTGACCTATCTATTCATCAGCCATGACCTGAGCGTTGTGCGCACCGTCACCGATCGCGTGTTGGTGATGCAATCCGGTCAGATCGTTGAACAGGGCGAGACCAATCAGGTCTTTGAGGCACCACAACACCCCTACACACAAACTCTGATCGCAGCCGCACCGCGATTGCTAGAGATTGAGATGATATCGGCCTAAAACCACTGATTAGAGCCTGAAATGGAGACGAAATTGACCCAGAAGATATGGTTCGACCCCACGCTTTGTCTGATCGAGGGACAATGGAAACCCGCGGCCTCGGGTGGCACCCTGCCGCTCATCAACCCCTCGGACGGGACCGAAATCTGCCGGATCGCACGTGGTTCAGAGACAGATGTCGTCGTCGCAGTTCAAGCGGCTCAAGCCGCATTGCAGGGCGATTGGGGGCGTAAAACGGCGTTGGAGCGGGGGCGTATTCTTACGAGGTTGGGTCAGCTGGTGCTGGAACGGGTCGAGGATCTTGCACAGCTTGAGGCGATGGATGTGGGCAAGCCGTTGACGCAAGCCCGTGCCGATGCTGTTGCGCTGGCCCGGTATTGCGAATTCTATGGCGGTGCAGCAGACAAGGTGATGGGAGAGACCATCCCCTATCTTGATGGCTACACCGTTTATACGCTGCGAGAACCGCATGGGGTGACGGGCCATATCGTGCCGTGGAACTACCCGATGCAGATCATTGGGCGTTCGGTCGGGGCGGCGCTGGCCATGGGCAATGCTTGCGTTCTGAAACCTGCAGAGGAAGCTTGTTTAACGGCACTGGCTTTTGCTCATCTAGCGCAGCAGGCCGGTTTACCAGCCGGTGCGTTAAACGTCGTGCCCGGTCTTGGAGCCGAGGCAGGCGCGGCGCTGTCAGCACATCCGGGGGTGAACCATATTTCGTTTACCGGCTCGGTGGCCACGGGAGCCCTGGTGCAACAGGCAGCTGGCCGCAATGTGGTGCCTGTAACGCTGGAACTGGGCGGAAAATCCCCGCAACTGGTCTTTGACGATGCCGATCTGGACGCGGCGCTGCCGTTTTTGGTGAATGCTGGCATACAGAACGCAGGCCAGACGTGTTCAGCCTCGTCCCGCATTCTGGTTCAGCGTGGCGTATACGATCAAGTCAAGTCCCGTATGTCTAAAGCCTATGAACAGCTGACCGTCGGACCTGCAATGCAGGATCTGCGCGTGGGGCCCTTGATCTCGGCCCGGCAGAAACAGATCGTCAGTGGTTTTCTGGGCAAAGGCACGGATCTTACCATTGCGGCACAGGGGCAAATTGTTAGTGACGCGCCTGAAACCGGCGCTTACGTCCGGCCCACCTTGTTTGCTGATGTATCGCCCGATCATGTGCTGGCGCGGGATGAGATTTTTGGCCCGGTTCAGGTTCTGATCCCGTTTGACACCGAAGAGCAGGCTCTAACAATCGCAAACAGTACGGAATACGGCCTGGTTGCCAGCATCTGGACGCGTGACGGAGCCCGGCAGATGCGACTGGCGAAAGGGCTGCATTCGGGGCAGGTGTTTATCAACAACTACGGTGCCGGGGGCGGAGTTGAATTGCCCTTTGGCGGTGTTGGTAAATCCGGTCACGGTCGCGAAAAAGGGTTCGAAGCGTTGTACGGGTTCTCACAACTGAAGACTGTTGCCGCCTATCACGGTTAGACGACAACCTCGATCGCTTCTTGCGCGCCGACCCCGAAAACACGCTTGTACCGCTCGATCTGGTCTTGTGGTCCCATCGCCTTTTCAGGGTTGTCCGACAGCTTCACCGTCGGGCGACCGTTCGCGGAAACCGCTTTGCAGACCAATGAGAACGGGGCCAGTGCGTCATTGGGCACAAGTCCGCGAAAATCGTTGGTCAGCAAAGTGCCCCAGCCGAAGGAAATATTGGCGCGACCTGCGAATTGGGTGTGCAACTCCTGAATTTTCTCGACATCCAGACCATCTGAGAAAATGATCCGCTTTTGGGTCGGATCTTCACCGCGCGACTTCCACCACTCGATGGCCACTTCGGCCCCTGCCGCCGGATCGCCGCTGTCGATGCGTATTCCGGTCCATCCGGCCAACCAGTCGGGGGCGTTGTCCAAGAAACCTTTGGTTCCGTAAGTGTCGGGCAAGATGATACGCAGGTTGCCGTCATGCTCATCATGCCAGTCGCTTAGGACGTCGTAGGGGGCTTGCGCCAATTCTGCGTCGGTGTCGGCCAGCGCTGAATAGACCATGGGTAATTCATGGGCGTTGGTGCCTATGGCCTCAACTTCGCGCCGCATGGCGATCAGGCAATTTGACGTCCCGGTAAACGACGCGCCCAATCCTTCGATCATGGCTTGCACGCACCAATCCTGCCACAGGAAGGAATGCCGCCGCCGCGTGCCGAAGTCCGCAATGCTCAGACCGTCAACCGAGCTCAGCTTTTCGATCTTTTCCCACACGCGGGTCATCGCACGGGCATAAAGCACCTGCAGCTCGAACCGTCGCATATCATTGAGAACGGCGCGCGATCGCAGTTCCATCAACACCGCCAGCGCAGGGATTTCCCACAGCATGACCTCATGCCATTTGCCTTCGAAGGTTAATTCATACTGATCGCCCTTCCGTTCCAGATGGTAGGGCGGCAGGCGCATATTCTCGAACCATTCCATGAAATCCGAGCGAAACATCTGCCGTTTTCCATAGAACATATTGCCCCGAAGCCAGGTGCTTTCGCCCCGGCTCAGGCTAAGTGAGCAAATGTGATCCAGCTGTTCCCGCAGTTCTCCTTCGTCGATCAATTTCGCCAAAGGCACGTGATTCGACCGGTTTATCAGTGAAAAAGCCACAGTTGTTTGGGGCTTGTTTCGAAACACTGACTGACACATCAGCAGTTTGTAGAAGTCCGTATCGATCAAAGACCGGACAATAGGGTCAATCTGCCATTTGTGATTGTATACACGGGTCGCAATGTCGACCATGGGGAACTCCTGCAATTTCCGTAGTTAGATCAATCGACAACGGGAATGGCAAGAGTCGCTGATTTGGTGACAATGCCAGTATGACGTCACATTACCGGCATATTGTGCATTGTTTTCACCAGTTAGTGAGAAGAGGGGATGGAAATACGGAACTGAGTTTGTGAATGGGTCTCGAGTACGATTTTGATATTGTTAAAGCTGCACTAGACGATTTTGACTCTGAAAAGCCAGGGGCTCAGAGGGATGGGGGCCGTCAGGTGCATGCAGTTTTCCGCGACATTAGAACTGCGGATGCTTTGCGGGGAACTTCGCCGAAAATCCGCAAGATGTTCCTGGACGCTGGGTTCAGCCTTGAGTCGCGCAACAGCGGCATCGTGCCGGGTGTTTTCCCTGCCGAGGATCAAGCCGACCGGGTGCGGGTTCTGAGGTCACTGTTTGCCAATATAAAGACGCATGGGGTTCGCGGGGAATATTGCGGCGAATTCGACCTGATGGATTTCCTGACCTACGTGCGTGTTGCGCAGCCGATGGCAGGGATCGTGCGTGCGCGTCAGGTGCGTACGCCACCGCCAAAACCGGTGCAGCCTAGCAACGACCGGCGAACAGTACCTGGCCGCATCGGGTTGGCTTTGGGGTTGGCAGTCGTTTTGTTTGTGATTCTTAAGCTGCTGGCAGCCGCCGGGACGACCCCTTAAATCAGGGTAACTCCGGCGTCGCGCATGGCCTGTTCCGCTGCGGCCAGCGACCCCTCCATATCAATGGCGCGGCAGGCGTCCATGCGAACGGTGACATCAAACCCCAGCCGCGCTGCATCCACGGCCGAGTAATGAACGCAGAAATCAGTGGCCAAACCAACCAGCGTCAAGCGGTCGATACCTCGTGTTTCCAGATATCCTTTCAACCCTGTGGGCGTTTTTTGATCATTCTCAAAGAATGCAGAGTAGCTGTCGATGGCACCGCGAAACCCTTTACGGAGGATCAGATCGCCATTGACGCGGAGATCAGAGTGAAACGTGGCCCCCTGCGATCCTTGAACACAGTGGTCGGGCCAGAGAACCTGAGGGCCGTAGGGCATCTCGATCAGGTCAAACGGATTTTTGCCCTCATGTGAGCTGGCGAATGAGGAATGTCCTGCAGGATGCCAGTCTTGTGTCAGGATCACAGCGTCAAAATCGTCCATCATTGCGTTGATGGGGGCCACGATTTCATCCCCCCCTGCCACCGCCAAAGCACCGCCGGGGCAGAAATCGTTCTGAACATCTATGACGAGCAGGGCATGGGTCATTGCGGCCTCCTTTGATTGTCTTATCGGTAGGGGGCGGGGCGTCAGGCGTCAATGCACTCCCTTGCGGCTTCGGGTCTACGAAGGTAAATCGCGCCTATGTATACCATCGCTGCCCTGTATCATTTCACACGTTTCCCGGATCCCGCCGCGTTGCGCGACCCGCTGCTGGACCTGTGCCGCGCCCAATCAGTCACCGGCACATTGCTGCTGGCGCATGAAGGGGTCAACGGCACTATCGCAGGTCCGCGTGCTGGGATTGATGCGGTTCTGGAATATATTCGCGCCTTGCCCGGTTGCGCGGATCTTGAGTGGAAAGAGGCGACCTCGGATCATCCGCCATTTGGCAAGATGAAGGTGCGGCTGAAGAAAGAGATCGTGACTATGGGGCAGCCGGATGTCGACCCGCGTGCCCGCGTTGGCAACTATGTTGAGCCGCAGGAGTGGAACGAACTTATTCGTTCGGACGATGTTGTGGTCATCGACACGCGCAACGACTACGAAGTGGCAATAGGCACGTTTGAAGGCGCAATAGACCCTGAAACGGCCAGTTTCCGCGATTTTCCGGCGTGGTGGGAAGAAAACAAGGACCGTTTTCACAACAAACGCGTCGCCATGTTCTGTACCGGCGGTATCCGCTGCGAAAAATCCACCAATTATCTGCTGGGGCAGGGGGTTGAGGATGTCTATCACCTCAAAGGGGGCATCCTGCGGTATCTGGAAGAGACGCCCGCTGAAGACAGCACCTGGCAGGGTGAGTGTTTTGTGTTCGACAATCGCGTATCCGTTGGCCACGGCCTTGTAGAAGGGCCACACATGCTTTGCCACGGTTGCCGCCGACCGATCTTGCCTGAGGACATGAAATGCCCGGAGTACGAACATGGCGTGTCCTGCCACCAATGTATCGATGAGACGTCCGAGGCCGATAAAATGCGCTTTCGCGAGCGGCAAAAGCAGATCCTGCTGGCGCGCGAACGGGGTGAGACGCATTTGCGGCAGGATTGAATTCGGGTTGCAGGCCATTGCTTTAGGTCGGATGATCACCTGGAAATCAGCTTGAAGGGGCACTCATGCGCCGCAAACCCACAACACTGGAAGAGTGGAAGTCGACCTTTTTGGCTGCGTTGGGTTTGGTTCTGGCAAGCTTTCTTGCCTGGTATGGCCTTTCACGCCTGAGCGAAACGACCGCAGGTGACACGATCGGCACAATCGCTTCGGTTGGTCTGTTGATCTGGCTGGTGTCGCAGTCCTGGTACTACATGACTCAAGTGAAATCACCGCGTAGGCTATTGTTCCTGATGGGGGTGTCTTTCATACAGGTGGTCCCGTTCCTGTTTGCTGCGGTATATGGCGCGTTTGGATACAACGATCATTGTGTCGTCGGCGCGCAGGGTCCGGGTGACATTCTGTATTTTTCCTATGTGACCTTCACAACGGTTGGATATGGCGACATGTCTCCAACCGGCCTGTGTCGCGGGCTTGCCGTGTCCGAGGCTGTGACAGGATACATCCTGCTGGGTATGTTCGTTGCGGCAGCGGTCTCACTGTACGCGCGCAATCACAGCCATGAAGACCCTAAATAGGCTCTATTTGTTGTGATCGATCCAGCGCGACATCATTTTCTTGTCGCGAAAACACTCGGACGGGATAGGGCGGCGTTTGCTGCGTGAAATCCGCTCGGCAAAGGCGACTTGCTTGCCTGTTGGGTAGTTGTCGAATTGCGACGTGCTGCGCGGTTTGTGCGTTGAAATCCAATCCGAAAGCAGCTTTCGGTCACGTTGTGCCTCGACCGGTATCTCCAATGCCGATTTTTCGGCAATTGCGCGGGCATAGCGCATCTGTCGGTCCGTCACCGGAAGCAGATGATAGTCGTTGCTGGGCCCGTTCAGGGCAGATTGGCGCGTGTGCTGGGCCATCGGTTTATCCTCTGACTATGTAGAACATAAATAGAACATTAACCGAAAATTTCAAGGTTTGGGGGCTTCGGTTGGCATGATCCTGCCGTCCGAATGAATTTATTGACTGGTCAATCAATAATCTTTAGGGCCGATTTCAACGAACCAATTGTCCCGTTCAGACGGGTGAATAGAAGAGGACTTGGTATGAAGTTTCAGCCCAAAGCCAGCCATTTCATTGATGGCGCGTATGTCGAAGATACAGATGGTGCCGCCATCGACGTGATTTACCCGGCCACTGGAGAGGTGATCGCACGATTGCATTCGGCAACACCGGCGATTGTTGAACAGGCTCTGAACAGTGCCAAAAGCGCACAAGCAGCCTGGGCGGCGATGTCAGGAACCGAGCGGGGCCGGGTGTTGCGCCGTGCCGCTGACATCATGCGCGAACGCAATTACGACCTTTCCGTTCTGGAAACCCATGACACCGGGAAGCCGATCCAGGAAACCACCGTGGCGGATGCCACTTCGGGCGCGGATGCTCTTGAGTATTTTGGTGGTCTGGCAGGCAGCCTGACAGGCGAACACATTCCTCTGGGCGGCGGCGATTTTGTCTATACGATCCGCGAGGCTCTGGGCGTTTGCGTCGGGATTGGGGCATGGAACTATCCGACCCAAATCGCCTGCTGGAAAGGGGCCCCGGCGCTGGCCTGTGGCAATTCCATGGTATTCAAGCCATCCGAGACCACGCCCCTTTCGGCGTTGAAAGTCGCAGAAATCCTCATCGAGGCCGGCGCGCCAAAAGGCGTTTACAACGTGATCCAGGGGTATGGCGATGTAGGCGCTTCGCTGGTCACTGATCCGCGCGTGGCCAAGGTTTCGCTGACCGGCTCCGTTCCGACGGGCCGCAAGGTCTATGCCGCAGCAGCCGAGGGCATGAAACACGTCACCATGGAATTGGGCGGTAAATCCCCGATGATCGTGTTTGATGACGCCGATATCGAAAACGCGGTTTCGGGTGCAATCCTGGGCAACTTCTATTCCTCAGGTCAGGTCTGCTCCAACGGTACCCGCGTGTTTGTACAAAAGGGTATCAAGGAAGCTTTCCTCAAACGTCTTTCCGAACGTTTGGCCAACGCCAAAATCGGCGATCCGATGGACGAGGATGTCAGCTTTGGCCCGATGGTCAGCGAAAATCAGATGAATATCGCGCTGGGCTATACCGAAAAAGGCAAGGCCGAGGGCGCGCGTCTGGTCTATGGTGGAGCGCGGCTTGATGGCGACGGGTTCTACATGCAACCCACAGTCTTTGCAGACGTGACCGACGACATGACCATCGCGCGCGAAGAAATCTTTGGTCCGGTCATGTCGGTGCTGGATTTTGACACCGAAGCCGAGGTCATGGCCCGCGCCAACGACACTGAATTCGGTCTGGCCGCTGGTGTCTTCACCAGCGATCTGACACGCGCCCACCGCGTGGTGGCCGGGTTTGAGGCAGGTACCTGCTACATCAACACCTACAATCTCGCTCCGGTCGAAGCCCCGTTTGGCGGATCGAAAATGTCCGGCGTGGGGCGCGAGAACTCGAAACTGGCGATCAACCACTTCAGCGAGATGAAAACCGTCTATGTCTCAATGAACGATGTCGAGGCACCATACTGATAAGCGATGGCTCGGCTATAGACCCATTTTTCTGCGCCCGGCACAAATGTCGGGCGCTGAGCATATCAACAGGATTGCTATCCGACTTTTGGGGTTTCTGATACTTGCGAAACCAAAATCGGTGACGACGAAGCTTTGAATGGTTATCGGGGGGTTCATCCCAAGATGTAGAGTTCCCGCATTATGAAAACCTATTGACTGCGGCACGCGAGAAGCGCGGGTCACTCTCTATTGATCGAATTGAACATCTCAGCGATCTTCTGTCGCGTCGTTTCGCTGTCTTCAAGCAGATCCTGTGCGTCTTTCAATGGTTTTTCCAAATGCCTTTCAGGGGGAGCAATCAAGGATTGAGTGGTCCGGTTCAGAGTCGCGTATTTCCCATCCGTAGGATCAACCGTGTCTCCCGGCAAACCCGCCAACCATAAAAGTCTTTTTGCAGCCTCGTCTTGCTCCAAACTCTGCATGACCTCAGCTGCGCCCAAATAGTCCTGCGCTATTTCCATGGCCTGTGCTCGCAACGCCAGTGCTTTGTCCGAGTCGTCCTTAGCTAATTCAAGCAGCGCTTGGTGGGGGCGTTCCGAAAGCATGGCTGCCCTAGCTCGTAAACGGGCCCTTTCAGTCCGACGGGTTTGATCTTCGGTTCTGTTTGCCAGAGCAAACGCCTGATCCACAAACCCGAGCGTGGCGAGCCGATCAGCCAATGCGATTGCAGCGCCTGTGGTCAGGGGTGGCGTTTTTTTCATCTGCAGGATGTGAAATGTTTGCTGTAAGAAGGTCACGTCATCGGACCGCTCTGCCAATAGGTGCAGATGCCGATTGAACGCGCGGTCCCTGTCCTGCCCGTTTTCCAGTTCCAAAATGATGCCGAATGCAGGATCAAAATCCTGACTAAGGCTCAGCGCAATCGCATGGGTACGGGCCATCATAGGGCCCAGATACGAGCGCCGATACTCAACCGAATAAGACGCAGCCAACTCAAGCTCTTGCGTGGAAACAGTTTTGCGATCGGTCCTACGCTTTTCAACCAAACGGGCCAAGGCCACCGGTGCTTCAGGCGTTGCTTCGGTTGCCGTAACAACCTCGGTCAGCAACTTTTCTTCACGGGCTCCGTTGCCTTCGGCTGCGGCAATCATGGCCTTGGCGCGCGTCATGCTGGGCGACGCGCTTTCGTCAATACGCTCAACTGAACGTATCACTCTGCGCGCGGCTTCCAATTGGTTTCCTTCGACGAGAATTTGTGAAAGCTGCATACCAAACCTGCGGCGGAGATGATCCGGCAATCCTGCATATGCTTGCTCGATTGCTTCGACATCGGCATCGGCAGCTAACGCATTGTCAGAAAGGACAGCCCAAAGCGCTGCATCGCTGTCGCAACGTTGCAAACCACTGAACGGACTGGTGTTTTGCACCGCCGTTTCGTCTACGATCCGCGCAATCGCCTTGATGCGATCCGCTTCATCAGACACTAACTCGGTCAATTCTAAAACGGCCAAAGCCTCGGCCCCAAAGCCGTGGTATGCATACAGCTTAGCCAGTTTCAGAGCGCTGTCTTCGTCGAGCGTGTCAAACTCATGATAAAGCGCTGTACGCAGAACAGATACCTGCGTGGCGAATGGGTCCGCTGTGGACCAACTTGAGAAACCCAATTCGGACGTCGAGATGCAGGCTTTTTGAAGGTCGAGTTGCAGAACCTCGGAATTCAACACATCCTGCAGATCGTCCAGCACAGTCGTCAGGCGTATATTCGCACTCAAGCCGCTCAACAGTGGATCTTCATTGGATGTGATAGAACTGCGCGGTCCAACCGGGGCCAGATGCAGATCAAGCAGCTTACGGTCAGCGCCCTGCAAAAACCGGGTCGACAGTTGGTCTTTTAACCCACGCTCAAGAAGCGGCAGGTCAAGCCCTGACATTTGCGCGTTTGTATCCGAAGCAGTTGTTGCATTAACGGGCCGTTGTTGCATCGGCGGTGGAAAATCAGCCAGCAACGGCGGCAGGAACTCTCCCGGCGTGATGTCGAGAACGATCATCGACCCTCGGTACAGAAAAGCCGAAGCCACGCATTCGCAGCCGAACTCAAGGTCCAAAGCGTCCCCGGGTTGAGCCTGTGACAGCGATTCAAGACGGTTCGTCGTCAATCTGCTGAAAACCGATCCTGTTCGAAAGGTCACGCCGTCCAAGTCCACCGTCAATCGCGCGCCGTCTCTGCGCTGGGCCAATCTCCATTCTGTGTTCGGCGGCACTTTAAACACCAAACGCGTGTATCCGTCATGCTCACCTGACCGAACTGCCACGTCTTGCGCCGTGGCTGAGGAGGCCGCTGCGACAACAGCCAATATCAACAGTCCGAGATGTTTCATGCGGCCGCCTGCTTTAGGTCCTTCAACGCTTCTTCAAGTTCGGTAAAGCCGGGGCGGTTGTGCGTGGGTGTATTCTGACGGCCGACCTCGATACACATGGCAGCATTGTGGTTGTGCAGGTTTGCGACCAAAACTTCCTTGATAAGTTGATAGAAGTGATTGTCTTCCTCGACCACGGATTTCAATTTCCCGGCAAAGGGGCCCACCAGACCATACGCCAGGAAAACCCCAAGGAACGTGCCTACCAAAGCACCGCCGATCAGCTTGCCCAGCACCTCGGGAGGTTGATCGATCGAGCCCATGGTCTTGATGACCCCCAAAACCGCTGCCACGATTCCAAGCGCGGGCAAGCCGTCTGCCACTGTCTGTAAGGCATGGCTCGAGTGCATCGCGTGATGAAAATTCGCCACCATCCGCTTTTCCAGCACCTCTTCCACTTGGTGGGGATCATCATAATTCATCGCGGCAGACCGCATCGTGTCACAGATCAGATCAACCGCTTCCTTGTCGGCTTGAATCTTGGGGTAGGCAGAAAACAGGCTGGAGTTTTCCGGATCTTCGATATGTTGTTCAACCTCAACCGGATTGGCGCGCGCAATACGGATCAGCGAAAACAAAAGGCAGAGAAGGTCGCGATAGTCTTCGGGTTTCCATTTCGGACCTTTGAAGACCTTGCCCATATCCTTGACCGTGTGTTTCACACCGCCCATGTCATTGCTGATCAGAAAAGCGCCAACTGCTGCACCGCCGATCATCATCATTTCGAACGGCAGAGATTTCAGAATGATGGTCATCTTGCCGCCAGCAGCAAGGTAGCCGCCGAAAACCATCACAAAAATGACGACAATTCCTACAATTCCAATCATTTGAAATCTCCGGTTAGAGGGTGCGCTAGACGGGGTGACACAGGTAACTATTCCAGTGGGGCTGAGGCGTTGCGCCCGGCCATGACCACGCTGATCGTATAGGCCGCCTCAGGACTGAGACCCGCAAGAATCCCAGCCGCAGAGTCGGGCGGCACACGGGACAGGAATCCAGCTGCAAAAGTTGGCTCCATGGTTTCAAATAACGCGGCGGCATCTTTGGGTTTCATGGTCTGATAAACATCTGTCAGACGGGTCAGATCTTTCTCGGCGGCGTTGTCGGCAACGGCCAGAGTAGCGCGCAAAGACTGCTCTGCCTCTTCAAGCGCAACCAAACGCGTCTCAATCGCTTGACCGGCGATCTCCAGCGCCTTTTCCTGTTCACGAAGCATGTCTTCACGTTGCTTGACCCGTTCTTCTCGCTTTAGAAGTTCATGCAAGAGCGCCTGAATATCGCGTGCCTTTGGTGCTGTGGGTTTGGATTCTGCAAACTCAGATTCTGTCGGCTTCGCAAGGGCTGGTCCCGCCTCTAACCCGATACGAATAACGGCAGAGTCGAGCATCAGTAAGGCAATGACGGTTAGGACGCCGGCTCGCGGGCGGCCGTCTTGTCGGGAGGCGCGGCGACGGCTCATGCCTGGGCTCCGTCCTGATTGCGGTCATGGCGGAAAAACATCAACCCATCGGGGGCTTTGTTTTGCTGTTCCTTCCCTTCAGGCGCAGCGGACTCGGCGGGGTCTGCGGAGATTTCTTGCTCAATATCGCATGGCTCTTTTGGTTGGGTTGCATCAGAAACCGGCTCTTCCGTTGCATCCGGCTTAGGTGCCTCTTCGGGGACAATGTCATGCATTGACGCCATCATGAGTTCCAGCCGCTGAGCGACGGTTTCAGCCCGTTGTGTCAGCGCCCCAAGCTGTTCACCGGACTGATCAGATGCGTCACGTGCGTTATCCAGAGATTTCTTCAGCTCTTCCGCTTGTGTTGATAGCACGGCCACGGCGCCACCAACGCCTTTCTCAAGGTCGGTAAACCGCTTAAGGCGGCGCGATAGAACAAAACAGTACAGACCCGCACCCAGCGCGCCAGCGACCAGCAAAATATCCACAATCAGCTCCAATTTCGCCTCCTAATTCAGTATAAATTCCATGACCAGCACGTCGCGAACGCGACCGTCGCCTACAACAATTTCAACGCGCCGTAGCAAGTGGCCACGGATGCGCATCAGCGCCAGCGGATCTTCAAGATCGTGCAACTCCACTGCCCGCAGATATCCGTTCAGAACATCCATGATCCGCGGCAGCATTTTTTTGACGTCAGCCACATACGGGGCGTTCACTTCGAGCTGCGCGTGAAATTTCAGATGCCGAGAACTGCCCGAATTCACAGATACGATCACGGGTGGCAGATCTACGAACCCGACATCTGCCAATGCTCTGGCTGGCGTGTCCTTTTCGACGTCCTGACTTGATTCTTTTGCGGCTTTACCGCCGAACGGAATCAGCCCTGAAGAGGTCAGGAAATACCCGCCAGCAGCCCCGGCAATCGCCAGAATCACCCCGATGAGTATTGCTTTTTTCCCTTTTTGTCAGGGGCTTCTGCCTGTTCAGCCGTTGCGTCGGTCATGACGTCCTCATTCATCCGTTCTGTCGTTTCATAACCGGTCAGGGACTAACCGATTGTTAAGGGCAATCGTCCAAACAAGAGATGCGCCGGGCAGAATGTCGGCGAGTCGGAGGTGAACGTGCAGCAGATCGGAACTGTCTGGGCAAGTTTGGACAGGCGTAAACAAATTATCGTTGCTGGTGCGGTTGCGCTGGTGTTTTTGGGAATTCTGGGAATGTCCCGCCTTGTAACGGCGCCGTCCATGACGCTGCTGTATGCAGGCCTGGAAAGCGGCGCTGCAGGGGATATCGTGCGTGCCCTGGATCAGCGCGGCGTCATCTATGAGATTCGCGGTGGATCAATCTATGTCCCCGGCGCGCAGCGGGATGAGTTGCGGATGACCCTGGCCAGCGAAGGTCTGCCAGCGAATGGCAACCGGGGGTATGAACTGCTGGATTCGCTGAGTGGGTTTGGCACCACCTCGCAGATGTTCGATGCAGCATACTGGCGCGCAAAAGAAGGTGAGCTGGCGCGCACAATAGTCGGCAGCCGACATGTCAGCCAGGCGCGTGTGCACATCGCCAAAGGCTCGGCGAACCCGTTCCAGCGCAGTGTATCACCTACGGCTTCCGTCTATCTGGTGCCTTCAGGCGCCGACATCACCAGCGACCAGGCCAAGGCCATCCGGTTCCTGGTTGCCTCAGCCGTGAGCGGGCTTGCACCCGAGAACGTGACCGTGATCGACTCGAACACGGCCGTGATCGGTGGGCAGGACACAGCTGTTGCCGCTGATACAGCGGAAGACAAATCGCGCCAGCTGCGTGAACGTGTTCTGCGTCTGGTCGAAGCGCGCGTTGGAACCGGAAATGCGGTGGTCGAGGTCAGTGTGGACACTGAAACCAAGACCGAATCCATCCGCGAGCGGCGCTTTGATCCCAAGAGCCGTGTGGCGATCAGCACGGATGTCGAAGAACGCTCGGACAGTGCCCGCAATCAGTCTTCCGATGTCACCGTGGCATCGAATCTGCCCGATGGAGATGGGGCTGGCGGGGATGAGTCAAACTCCACCGCTACCCAAACACGTGAGCGTGTGAACTATGAGGTCTCTGAGACAGAGCTTGAAGTGCACACCGCGCCCGGTGCGATCAAACGACTGACGGTTGCTGTGTTGGTGAACGGGACCCGGACCGTGGATGCCTCGGGCGTGGAATCATTTGCACCGCTGCCACAGGCAGAGCTGGACGCGCTTCAGGAACTGGTGGCTTCGGCCGTGGGTTTCGATGCCGCGCGGGGGGATGTGATAACCCTGAAGTCTCTGGATTTACCGATAATAGAGCCGCAAGGCACATTGGCGTCGTCTTCAATGTGGCAAAGGATTCATCTGGATGCCATGTCCCTGATCCAGATGGTGGTCTTGGCGGTTGTCTCGTTGGTACTTGCGTTGTTCGTCATCCGACCGATCCTTATGAAGCCCGCAATGACGGCAGCGCTGTTGCCCGCCGCTGATGAAGCCAGTGAAGCCGCTTCGGTTCTGACTGGTGAAATTGCAACAGGCGAGGGTGCTGATTTCGCACCTTTGCCGCCACAGGGGGGCGTTCCTGTTCTGAGCGATAGCGCCACTGAAGATCCCGTCGCGCGATTGCGGACAATGATCGGCGACAAGCAAGAAGAAACAGTCGAGATTCTGCGCAGTTGGCTTGAAGAAGGCGAGGAGAGGGTGTGATGTCTATTGCCCATCTGCTTGAGGATTTCACCGCTCAGACCAGCACCGGCAACGTTCTGCTGCTGGATGAGGAAACGCTGGAAGAACAAAGGCTCGCATCTTTCGAAGAAGGCTACGGGGCTGGTTGGGAAGACGCCTCTCAGGCTCAAGAGCAAAACCGTGGGAAGGTTTCGGCCGAGCTTGCGCAGTCGCTGGAGGACATGTCTTTCACCTGTCACGAGGCGATGATGCGGATGACCATGTCTTTGGAGCCGATGTTTGAAAGTCTGGTCCAAAAGGTTTTGCCCCAGATGGTTGAACAAGGGCTGGCCGCACGTCTTGTTGAACAATTGTCCGAGATGGCACGGTCGCAGATCGAGCAGCCGATGCAGATCATGGTGCCCATCGGATGCGCTGAAGATGTTAAGGCGCTGTTGCTCTCAGGCACGCACCGCGAACCGAATGTCATCGAAGATCCTTCACTCGAGGCCGGGCAAGCACGCCTGCAGGTCGGAACCAACCGGCGCGAAGAGGATTGCAGCGCTTTGCTGACCACCGTCGCACAGATTTTTGACGCTTATGTCTTTGAGGCAAGAGAGGCTTTGTCCAATGAATGACACTCAAATCCCGCAAACAGAAAAACCAAACCCGTTTGAATCTGTCCCGATCGAGGTGACAGTCTCGGTTGGTCGTGCCCGTCCGCTAATCAGGGATCTGTTGAACATGGGCGAGAACGCGGTTTTGACGCTGGACAAACGGATCGAAGATCCGGTCGACCTTTACGTCGGGGACCAGCTGGTTGCGCGTGGTTTGCTGGAAGAGATGGAGGGCGACCAGGCCGGACAATTGGCTGTGCGCCTGACCGAGATTGCCGACCTTCAAAACGGGATCGGTTGATGCGCTTTGCGATCTGGCTGGCTCTGGCGATTGTGCTGACGCCATCGCTCGCTGCAGCACAGGACGTGACTTTGTCCCTGGGCGAGGGCGGGTCGATTTCGGCCCGAACCATCCAGTTGATCCTTTTGATCACGGTGTTGAGCATAGCGCCGGGCCTGGCAGTTATGATCACCTGTTTCCCGTTTCTGGTTACAGTCTTGTCGATCCTGCGACAGGGGATAGGCTTGCAGCAATCGCCGCCCAATATGCTGATTGTCAGTCTGGCGTTGTTTCTGACCTATTTCATCATGGACCCCGTGTTCACCGAAGCCTGGGAAAGTGGCATTCGCCCGATGATGGAGGAAACGATCGGGGTCGAGGCCGCGCTGGAACGGGCGCTGGATCCCTTCCGCACTTTCATGGCAGCCCGCTTGGATGCGGATACTTTTTATGCCATGGCTGCCCTACGTCCCGGTGGAGATGAGATGGAACTGTCGGCGCAAGCGCCGCTATCCGTCCTGATGCCGTCTTTCATGCTGTCCGAAATCGCGCGGGCTTTTCAGATTGGCTTTCTGATTTTCCTGCCGTTCCTGATCATCGACCTTGTTCTTGCGGCAGTGTTGATGTCGATGGGCATGATGATGGTTCCTCCGGCAATCGTATCCTTGCCATTCAAACTGGCGTTCTTTGTCATCGCAGACGGCTGGGCCTTGATTGCGGGCGCTTTGGTACGCAGCTATGCGCCCTGAAATCGAAACAAAAAAAGGGTCAGAAGAACCTGACCCTCTGTTATGTGCCTGAAATGGCTTCGAGCTGGCGCGTTGCCACGCCCGGCCGCAAGGTCAGCCTGTTTTGTTCAGATCTCTGATCAGTTGATCCAGATTGCCTTTCCGGGCATCCAGCATAGCGCCGATTTCGGTGCGTTCGGTCAGCAGCAGGTTCACGCCTTCGATGAACATATTATAGAACTTGTCCCGGCCCGACTTGTCGGAAACCAGAAAGGTCACGTCAAAGGGGGCCGAGCCGCGCAGTTTGACCAGCGTCCGAACTTCGTACCCGGCCTTGATTTTCCTGGCATTGCGCACGTCGACCTCGCCGCCGATAAACTCTCGGAACCGGCGGCCGTACTTGCGCGAGATATAGCCCTGGAACGCTTTGGTGAACTTTTTCAATTGGGCCGGGCTGGCCGTACGGGCATCCGCACCCAGCGCGTAACGCGCCATGATGGGGACATCGCCATATTGAACAAAGATCTTTTCGAAGTCGCGCAGCATTGCTTTTTCAGACTTGCCTGAATCGATCACTCGATTGATGTCAGCAACCACGCTGTTGACCAGCGCTTTTGCTGCGGCTTCGGTCTGTGCCAAGGCTGGCATCGGCAGCAGGGCCAATGCAAGGCCCGAGGCGATGAAGTGACGGCGGTTCAACTCGTTATTCGGCATAGGGGTCCTCGTAGGGGTCTAAAAAGGGGTCCCTGACCGGGTCTGTCCCGGTTTCGGCATAGGGGTCAGAATATAGATCCAGATAGGCGTCTTCGTCATCTCTTGCCAGTTCAAAGCGCCGATTTTGCAGAAAGATCAGGCGTGCTTGCGCGTAACTGTCTGCACTTTCATAAAGAATCGAATCGACGGTGTCCGAGAACCGGCCGCGATCTCCCATGCGGCGGACGATCTCGGCGTATACGCCAATGTTGTCGACGGGTCGAACCGGAGAAAAATTGATTGGGTTCGAGAACAAATTGATCACAACCCCGATCGCATCCCTTTGGGTCGATGGGCCGTAGAAGGGAAGCTCAACATATGCGCCTTCGCCCACACCCCACACGTGCAGCGTCTCGCCGAAATCGGTATCCACTGGTGGCAGGTTCAATTCATCCGCCGGTGCGGAAAGACCAAAGCCACCCACGGTCATGTTGATCACGAAGCGCAGCAACGCGTTGCCCATCTGTTTCGGATTGCCCTGCAACAGGTAATCAACGGCTTGCCCCGGCAGCGAGATGTTTTCGGCGAAGGTGCTGAAACTGGTCACCATCGGGTCAGGAACGATCTTCACATAGCCTTTCGAAGCAGGGCGGAACAAGAATCGGTCCACACCAAGGTTGAACTTGTGGATCGCCCGGTTGTTGTTCTCATACGGATCAAAAACGTCGCTACGCGAGGCCCCCTCGGGCGGGGTCGTAGCGCAAGCAGACAGAATGGCCATGCATGACAGGACAATAAAATGTTTCAGGCGCAATCTGCTTGGCACGGTTTGCTTCTCCCAAAATGGTCCGACACATGGTCCGCCGGACGTTCAATCAAAATCCACGTGCTGGGGTGGCACAAGTTCTGTCACTAGTCGTTTCGGGTCTTAAATGAAACACCTTGCGTGTAACCTGTCATTTGGGGGCGGGTAAAGTGACCAAGGATCAACAGCTCGTAATAAGTAAAGAAACGCTCAGATCGCAGGCAGACAGGACATTGCCGGTTTTCGACTTTCCCAAACCAAGCTTCCCGGTTAGCGTCCGGCAGAGTCGAATTTAGGGAAGGACCCTCTCAATGAGCATCGCCGCAAAGCTGGAAACCCTGGGTGTTACACTGGATGAAGCGCCTGCACCCGCTGCCAACTATGTGCCTTTCGTGCGCATGGGCAACATCGTTTATGTGTCGGGCCAGATTTCGAAAACCGATGAACTGATCACCGGTAAACTGGGGGATGACATGGATGTCGAAGCCGGAGCCGCAGCGGCACGGGTTTGCGCGATCAATCTGTTGGCGCAGGTCAAAGCAGCCTGTGGCGGCGACATCGAAAAGCTGGTGCGTGTGGTGAAACTAACAGGGTTTGTTAACTCGACGGCGGATTTCACGCAGCAGCCGCAAGTGATCAACGGCGCGTCTGATTTCCTTGTCGAGGCGCTGGGCGATGCCGGTCGCCATTCGCGCTCTGCCGTCAGTGCCGCGTCACTGCCGTTGGGCGTCGCGGTCGAGATCGAAGGGATATTCGAAGTCCAATGACACCCACATTGCCGTCAGAGTTTCTTCAACGCCCGATTGCGCATCGGGCGTTGCATGACATTTCCGACAACCGCCCCGAAAACAGCCGCGCCGCCATTCAGGCTGCAATTGACGCTGGATATGGGATCGAGATTGACCTGCAACTGACTGCAGATGGTCAGGTGATGGTCTTTCACGACTATGACCTCAAGCGTCTGACCGGACAGACCGGCGCGATTCAGCAGATCACCGGGGCAGAGGCGTCGGCGGTTCCGTTGCTGCATTCCGACAGTGAAGGTATCCCGTCGCTGAAAGAAGTACTGGATATTGTCGCCGGTCAGGTGCCGTTGCTTGTTGAGTTCAAAGATCAGGACGGGGCCATGGGCACCGGCATCGGTCCGCTGGAGCAAGAGGCCCTGCGTATTCTGTCGGGCTATGAAGGCCCGCTGGCGCTGATGTCGTTCAACCCGAACTCGACCGCTGAACTGGCGCGCCTGGCCCCGCATTTGCCATGCGGGATCGTAACATGCGCCTTTGAGTCGGAGGATTGGCCGTTGTCTCAAACCGTCCGCGAACACCTGCGCGACATTCCGGATTTTGAGCGCAGCAATGCCAGCTTCATCAGTCACGAGGCAGCCGACCTGACGCGCCCCCGCGTGGCCGAGTTGAAGGCGCGCGGCGTGCCGATCCTGTGCTGGACCATCCGGTCGCCTGAACAAGAGGCAGAGGCCCGTGAAGTTGCCGACAATGTGACATTCGAAGGGTATCTGGCTGCGCATTCAGCTTGAACCCACTCTGACCTGTCACAGATAATGGACAGGCGCGGAGGACATATGGATCAGGCACAGATCGAAATTCAGGTACTAGGCACCTTGTCGCAGATTTCTGCGGCAGAGTGGGATGCCTGCGCCTGTCCCGAGGCCGCTGATGGCGGGCGGCCTCTTGATCCCTTTACGACCCATCGGTTTCTGTTGGCGTTAGAAGAAAGCGGGTCGGTCGGGCGCGGCACAGGCTGGCAGCCCCAATATCTGACGGCTTATCTGGACGGTATGCTGATTGCAGCGGCCCCAATGTACGCCAAATCGCACAGTCAGGGCGAATACATCTTCGATCACAGCTGGGCCCATGCCTATGAAAGCGCAGGCGGGCGATATTACCCCAAGCTGCAGATTTCGGTGCCGTTCACCCCGGCAACCGGGCGACGTTTCCTGGTGCGCCCGGGTTACGAGAGGATCGGCATGTCAGCCCTTGTGCAAGGCGCAGTGCAACTGGCAGCAGACAATCAGGTCTCATCGGTGCACGCGACCTTTTGTACCGAAGACGAAGCGTTGGCCGGGGAACAGATGGGCCTGATGTTGCGCATCTCGCAGCAGTTTCACTGGTTAAATGAAGGCTATTCTGATTTCGACGCTTTCCTGATTGCCCTGTCATCACGCAAACGCAAGAACATCCGCAAGGAACGGGCGCAGGCCAATGACTTTGGCGGTGACATCCGCACCCTGACCGGCGACGCTTTGCGCCCCGAACATTGGGATGCATTTTGGCGGTTCTATCAGGATACCGGAGCGCGCAAATGGGGCTCACCCTATCTGACGCGTCAATTCTTTGATATTGCGCAGGAAACCATGGCAGACGACATGGCCTTGGTGCTGGCGGAACGGGATGGCTATGCCATCGCGGGTGCGTTGAACTTCATAGGTCGTGAAACGCTTTTTGGGCGGTATTGGGGCTGCGTTGAACACCATGCCTGCCTGCATTTCGAATTGTGCTATTATAGGGCGATAGACTTTGCCATTGCCCATGGTCTGGCCCGGGTCGAGGCGGGCGCTCAGGGTGAACACAAACTGGCGCGAGGCTATTTGCCAACGCGCACGCATAGCTTGCACTGGGTCGGCGATCCGGGTTTTGCTGATGCCGTCAAAAAATATCTGGACGCCGAAGGCCGTGCAGTGGGAGAAGAGATCGAGATTCTAACGGACTACGGCCCGTTCAGGAAATCGAACCCGGAGGAACAGCAATGACCGAACTCTTGTCGACCGAAACCCGTGGCCCGCTGCTGGATCCGCTGTTCAAGAACGGCTGGACGATGGTCGAAGGCCGAGATGCGATCACCAAAACGTTCATCTTCGACAATTTCGTTTCTGCCTTTGGGTGGATGACCCAAGTGGCGATTTGGTCCGAGAAATGGAACCACCACCCGGAATGGTCAAACGTGTACCGCACGGTTGAAGTCGTTCTATCTACCCATGACGTGGGCGGGCTGTCCTCGTTGGATGCCAAGCTGGCACGCAAGATGGACAGTCTTTGCTAGCGATCGTTGCCTGAGCCCTGGCCACCGGCGAGGGACGCGGCAGTGCCCATCTGTCGGAACTCGGCAGGTGTCACAGTCCCGTCGCTGACGTCAATGGATCTTGGGATACCCGTTGTCTTGTTTCCAATCTGGCGCACGCTGCGCGCGGCGGGGCTAATGTCGAGACAACGGTTTTCATAACAGGTCAGCCCGGATAGATTGATTTGAATGCGGGCCTGACCGTCCGGCCCCGTCACAACCGGGGCCTGCGGAACGTCACACGCTGCGACCAACGCCAATACACCCAAACCAATCCATTTGTTCATCTCAAACTCCTGTCCGTGGCAGGCCTAGTCCAGCTGGCCATTGCCATCCTTGTCCGCAGCGTTGAAATCCTCACCCATCTGAGCATCATATTCCGCCCTTGAGATAAAGCTGTCCTTGTTGCGGTCAACATCCTGAAACTGTTTGATGTCTAAAAACGGCTTTGCCTCGTCCAGCCCCAAAGTGCCATTCTTGTCTTCATCCATGGTCTGGAATGCGTAATCCGAGAATGCGTTGAACTCATCCTTGGACAAGAAGCCATCATTGTTCGCGTCAATGGCGTTCAGCTCTTTTTCATGCAATTCAGCAACGGTTTCCGCTGTTGCTGCAGATGCCAGAATAAAGGCTGCGGTTATGAAAATTGCTCGTGTCATGTCCATCCCCTCAGCATGCAAATCTTTGCCCTTCAAATCCGCCAGCAGCAGCGCCTGCCGCGGTCAGTATCGTCTTACCCGACCCACCGCCGAACTGGTTGCCGATGGCGCCACCGATCAACGCGCCGCCCAATGTGCCGCCCAGGCACGCGATCTCGTGCTGGCGCGCGGCTTGTTGTTGTGGGGTAGGGGCCGGTCCGCAGGCCGAGATCAGGGCTGCGCCGGTCAGAATAAGTGATAATGTCTTAAGTTTCATAAAGAACTCCACGTATGCGTAGGCCAAGTATTTGCGCAATGGAGCAAGGCTTCAAGTTAATTTGGGGTGCAAAGGCCCCGGATACCCGGGGCCGATGTTGTTCAAATGGCCTCTAACAGGCCCTCACCGGCAGAGATCTCACAAGCGCCTGGATTTTCTTCCAAATTCAAGGCTGTGACTTTGCCGTCTTCAACCAACATGGCATAGCGCTTGGATCGTGCAATCAGACCGACAGGCGGGGCGTCAAAATCCATGCCAATGGCTTTGGTGAATTCCGATGTCGCATCGGCCAACATGGTCAATCCGGCCTCGGACGCGCCTGTCGCTTCGCCCCAGGCTTTCATGACAAACGGATCGTTGACTGAAATGCAGATGATTTCATCCACGCCTTTGGCGTCGAACTGATCTTTCGTCCGCATGAAGCTGGGCACATGCGCCGAATGGCAAGTCGGCGTAAACGCACCCGGAACGGCGAAGATCACCACTTTGCGGCCCTTGGTCTTTTCTGAAATCCGAACCTCTTCCGGCCCGTCCGCGCCCATCTGGGTCAGTGTCGCTTCGGGAAGGGCGTCTCCTGTTGAAATCATTTTTCAGCTCCTGTTGTTTGGATTTGCAGAATTGGGCTTAGCCGCAATATAGGTGGTCCAATCACAGAGACCACGGGAAAACTGCAGGGTGGGCAAAACATGAACCATATTGTCGTGATCGGTGCCGGTCAGGCGGGGGCATCTTTGGTGGCGCGGTTGCGCAAGGATGGGTTCGACGGGGACATCACCCTTATCGGAGCCGAGCCGCATTTGCCCTATCAGCGCCCACCTTTGTCCAAGGCATACCTTCTGGGCGAGATGGAGCTGGAGCGCCTGTTCCTGCGACCCGAGAGTTTCTATGCCGAGAACAACATCACCCTTCGTCTGGGTCAGCACGTCACGGGCATCGATCCGCAAGCCAAGACTGTGACGTTGGGGGACGAGGTCATTACCTACGACGAACTGGCGCTGACCACCGGGTCCGATCCGCGTCGTCTGCCTGCTGCGATTGGCGGCGATTTGGATGGCATTCATGTGGTGCGCGATCTGGCGCATATCGACGATATGGAGCCCAAAGTGACCGAAGGTGCCCGTGCGCTGATCGTGGGCGGCGGCTATATCGGGCTTGAGGCCGCAGCCGTCTGCGCCAAACGCGGCGTCAAGGTGACTCTGGTCGAGATGGCCGACCGTATCCTGCAACGAGTTGCAGCACCCGAGACCAGCGACTATTTCCGCGCATTGCACAGCGAGTATGGTGCGGACATTCGCGAAGGTGTCGGGTTGGATCGGCTGATTGGCGAAAACGGTAAGGTCACAGGTGCCCTGCTGACCGACGGCACCGAGCTTGAGGTTGATTTTGTCGTGGTTGGTGTCGGCATCGCGCCCGCAACCCAATTGGCCGAGATGGCAGGGCTTGAGTTGGACAATGGTATCAAGACCGACGCCCATGGCCGCACTTCGGATCCGTCAATCTGGGCGGCAGGCGATTGTGCTTCGTTTCCACACGGTGAAGGCCGTATCAGGCTAGAGAGTGTGCCTAACGCAATTGATCAAGCCGAGATCGTCGCGCAGAACATGCTGGGCGCGGCCCGGGATTATGTGGCGACACCATGGTTCTGGTCGGACCAGTATGACGTCAAATTGCAGATCGCCGGTCTGAACACCGGATATGACCGGGTTGTGACCCGCAAGGGCGAAGGGCAGACCGTGTCCTTCTGGTACTACAAGGGCGATCAGTTGATAGCTGTGGACGCAATGAACGATCCCCGCGCGTATATGGTCGGCAAACGCTTGATCGATGCAGGCAAGACGGCCGATCCGGCCATCGTGGCGGATCCGGACGCGGACTTGAAGCCGCTGCTCAAAGCGTGAGGATCATCGCCGGAGAGTTCCGGGGCCGCGCCTTGGCCTCGGTCGGCAAAGGGGATGCGGGGGCACATCTGCGTCCCACCACTGACCGTGTGCGCGAAAGTCTTTTCAACGTCCTGACCCACCAGATCGACTTTGACGATCTGCGCGTGCTCGACCTGTTTGCAGGTACCGGGGCGCTGGGGCTCGAGGCGCTGTCGCGTGGTGCGTCCCATGTCACCTTTGTTGATGACGGACGTGTGGCCCAAGGGCTGATCCGCAAGAATATCGACCTGACCCACAGCGCCGGGCGCACTGACCTGATCCGCCGCGATGCAACGCGGCTGGGCGACAACCCGAACGCCCCATATGATCTGATCTTTCTCGATCCGCCCTACGGCAAAGCGTTGGGCCAAAAGGCAGTGACCGCAATAACCGCCGGTGGATGGGTCGCTGATGAGGCCTTGCTGGTTTGGGAAGAAAACACCCCGATGCAAGCACCCGCAGGGTTCAAGCTCCACGACAGTCGGAAATACGGCGACACGCATATCTCTCTGATGTGGAAAGACGAATCGGATGCATGATCTGGTGATTTTCGATTGCGATGGTGTTCTGGTCGACAGCGAAGTGATCTCGAACCAGGTGCTGATGGGCAATCTGGCTGGTTATGGCCTGCACCTCACATTGCCTGAATGCATGTCGCTGTTTGTAGGCGGAACGATGGTCGGGGTGCGCGACAAGGCACGCAGCATGGGGGCCGATCTACCCGACGACTGGGTGGATCAGATCTATGCTGAAACCTATGACCGCCTGCGCAAAGGGGTTCCTTTGGTGCCTGGTGTTTCCGAATTGTTGGCGGCACTGGATCAAAACGGCATCCCGTTCTGCGTTGCGTCAAACGGCAGCCCGGACAAGATGAAGATCACCCTGGGTCAGAATGGGCTTTGGGACCGGTTCAAAGACGTTATGTTCTCGGCTCATGTTCTGGGAACTGGCAAACCGGACCCAAAGATGTTCAAGCTGGCCGCTCAGCACTTCGAAGCAAATACCCCTGTGGTTATTGAAGACAGCCAGAACGGTGTCAAAGCGGCCTTGCGGGCAGGTATGCGCTGTTTGGCCTATGCCCCGCACGGAGGCGGCGACAGCTTGGCTGATCTGGGTGCCGAAGTCATCACGGATATGGCACAGGTGCATCGGCTTTTGGGACTCAGAGCCTGATTTGTGCTAACGTGCGATCATGGACCGCGCCCTGACACCCTTTAGTTGGACGTTTTCCCGCGACGCCGAAGCCTCAACCGGGCCCGAGCGCAAGCCGATGCGCGCGCCTGTTTTCATCCAAGACGCGGTGACGCCGTGGGGGGCAGAGACGATGCTGCTGAAAGTGATGCGCGAACAGGCTGCCGATCAGGAGGAATAGGTCGGGTGGAACTTGTCGCCCGGCGAGAGCGTAAAGATCTCGACCCCATCCGCCGTGACACCCACCGAATGCTCGAACTGTGCCGACAGTGACTTGTCGCGTGTTACAGCTGTCCAGTCGTCGGCCAGCGTCTTGGTTTCCGGACGGCCCAGATTGACCATCGGTTCGATGGTAAAGAACATACCCTCTTCCAGAACCGCACCGGTGCCCGGACGGCCATAGTGCAGAACATTGGGCGGCGCATGGAACACGCGACCCAAACCGTGGCCACAAAAATCGCGTACAACGCTCATCCGGTGCGCTTCGACATAAGCCTGAATGGCGTGGCCGATATCACCGAAAGTGTTGCCGGGCTTGACCATCTCGATGCCCTTGAACAGCGCGTCATGGGTCACTTGGATCAGCCGTTCCGCCTTGCGCGGCAGTTTCCCGGCCACGTACATGCGCGAGGTGTCGCCAAACCAGCCATCGACGATAACAGTCACGTCGATGTTCAGGATGTCGCCATCCTTCAGCTTTTTTTCACCCGGAATACCATGGCAAACAACGTGATTGACGCTGATGCAACTGGCGTGCTGATAGCCTTTGTACCCAATCGTGGCCGAGGTTGCGCCTGCGTCTTCAACCATCTGAGTAATCAGCCCGTCAATCGCGCCAGTGGTCTGGCCGGGAAAGACGTGTTCTGCAATATCATCCAGAATGCGTGCCGCCAAAGCCCCTGCCGCGTGCATTCCGGCAAAGTCGCTTTGTTCATATATGCGGATGCCGTCTTTGGTCAGGCGGCCACGATGTTCTTTCATCGACGCTAAGCTCCAAATGTTTCGCGCAGCATTCCTTTTACGCTGCTTGTGCAGAAAGTACCAGAGGGCGCAGGGTCACACTCCTTCAGCGAAGTAGTTCGACGGCTTATCAGTTTCAACAGCCGCTCGTTCATGTCGTCTTTACGACCCTATGTCGCGACAGGCTCAATCCCACGCTATTTTGGGGGGCGGAGTGCCACAAACTTCCAAACGAGCGGACAGTGCTATCAATTTACCCTTGGTCGCGGCTATTTCGCCTTCCAAGTCATCTCCCGACAAACTGGATACGGGAACTCCGATCAACAGCACACCAACAGCGTCACCAGCAACCGCTTGTTTCTGGGCGGAAACCAAGGCGGGTACTCTGGCGACCTCTTGTTGGTAGAGTTGTCGTGCCTTCGCGCAGGAAACGTCGCTATAGACATCCCCTATTGGAACCGGTGCAATCGAACTTGGTTGTTCCGCGCATGCGGTGACGGCGAGAAGGACTGCCAATGTGATTAAATTTTTTGGCATGCTGAACTCCGTGATTTCTGACAAAAGGCGACAGTTTCGCGAAGGCTCAGCAGGTATAGGTGAACTCCCACTGAGGGTCGATGACCAGTCGGGCAGAACGGATGTCACATGTTCTGCCGGTTGACTTCAGGTATTCTGCCGCTGCCGATTGAAAGACCAACTGCGTGGGGTCCATACTGCCAGCCAAGCCGAATGTTGCCCCTTCGGCGGCACCTGCCAATGCCGCATCTCCCAAGCTGGGCGTCAGCATAATCAAGCCGCTTTCAGGCTTGTCGAAGACGCGCCAGGTTCTGCCATAGGCTTCGAAGTTTATTGGGTCGACGTCGCCATATGTCTTCATCGCGTAACTCATGCCCGAGCAAGAGGCCGTGTATAGGAGTGCGGCGCACAGAACGGTCATACCAATAGCTTTGTATCGCATGACAAATCTCCCCCCGAAATTGTCGTGCTGAGTAGCAAAGCTTTTTGTGCGCTAATTAACCTTGATATGAATCAACAAATACCGTTTTAAGAATATATTTAGTCAGCTTTAGGTTTAACCCGAGACGCCAGGCTTTCTTGTTTCTCGAGGATGCTGCTCAATGGGCTCTAGATCTGTTTGGGTAAGACTGCGACACCCAAAGGTGAAATCTCTGTCCCATACACCAACCGTTCCACCCCCTTCGCCTGCGCTGCTTCAAACGCCGCCGCATAGGCCGGGTCAATATCAGCCGCCAGTGCAAACTGGTCGCAATCGGTGCGTTGTACCAGATACAGCATGATCGCGCGGTGTCCTTGCGCGGCCATTGCTGCCAGCTCGCCCAGATGCTTTGTACCGCGCGCCGTGACGCTGTCGGGGAACTCGGCCAGGCCGGGCTGGCGCGAGAGGGTCACGCTTTTGACCTCGACATAGGCGTGGGGCAGGCCCGGCCCGGTCAGTAGGAAATCGATGCGGCTGTTTTCGCCGTATTTCACCTCGGGCCGGACGGTGTCATAGGCGGCCAGTTCTGCGATCTCACCAGCTTCAAGCGCTGCCCTTAAGGCGCGATTGGGAACCGAGGTGTCAACGCCAGTGAAATGCCCGTTTTCGTGATCCACCAGTCGCCAGCCGTATTTCAACTTTTTCTTCGGGTCGTCATTGGGTTCCAGCCAGATTTTCTCGCCCGGTTCGGCAAGCCCCATCATCGATCCCGGATTGGCGCAATGGGCTGTAACCTCATGCCCGTCTTCCAGCGTGCAATCAGCCAGAAAGCGTTTGTAGCGACGGATCAGGCGGGCGGGGACAAGAGGGGTTTCAAAACGCATGGTTCAGGGCCTATACCTGCCCCTGAGAACGATCAAGAGGGGAGAGCGCCATGGCCAATCCAACCGCAGCGATGCTGGTGATCGGGGATGAAATCCTGTCCGGCCGCACCCGTGATGCGAATATGCATTTTCTGGCGCAGGAGCTGACGAAACATGGCATCGACCTGAAAGAAGTGCGCATTGTCAGCGATGACGCCCCTGCCATCGAAGGGGCGGTTAAGGCATTGTCTGATGCCTATGACACCGTCTTTACCAGTGGCGGCATTGGTCCGACCCATGATGATATAACCGCCGATTGCATCGCGCGGACCTTCAATACGCCGATTGATATCAGGGATGACGCGCGGGCATTGTTGCAGGCGCATTACGACAAATCGGGGTTGGAACTGAACGCCGCCCGACTGCGCATGGCCCGCATTCCCGATGGTGCGGCGCTGATCGACAATCCGGTCTCGACTGCACCGGGCTTTACTCTTGTGAACGTGCATGTGATGGCCGGTGTGCCTTCGGTGTTTCAGGCGATGGTGGCCAGTGTTCTGCCAACGTTAACCGGAGGCAGCCCCTTGCTGTCGCAAACTCTGCGCGTGGATCGGGGCGAGGGCGATATTGCCACAAACCTGTCCGCCTTGGCCGAAGAGTTCAGCGACCTGTCCATCGGCTGTTATCCGTTCCAGATCAACGGAGCCTTCGGTGCCAACGTCGTGATACGAGGCACTGACGGAGGGCGGATTGATGCGGCGATGACCCGTCTGGCGAAAGAGTTGGAGCTTTGAGCCTGAACTGGGCCGATATCGTCGACGGCACATGGCCTGCCGCAGGCTACAAGGCGCTTGGCCCGTTCCAACTGCGCGAAGGGCGGGGTGGTGGGTCACGTGTGTCTGCGGCCAATGCGTTGGGTCCTGCAACAGACGCGGATATTGACGCCGCCGAGGCCGCAATGCTGGCCATGGGGCAGAAACGCATTTTCTGTCTACGTCCGGGTGATGAGGCGCTGGATACAAAACTGGCTGATCGGGGGTACAGCGTTCTGGACCCGGTCAACATCTATGCCTGTCCGGTCGACCTGCTGACAGATCAACCGATCCCTCCGATCATGGTCTTCTCGGTCTGGGAGCCGCTTGAGATTATGCGCGAAATCTGGTCTTCGGCTGGGATCGGCGCAGAACGGCAAGCGGTCATGGCGCGCGCGAAAGGTCCCAAGACCAGCCTGTTGCTGCGCCACAACGATAAACCCAGCGGCGTGGCATTTGTCGCGATGCACGGGGATGTTGCGATGGTCCACGCGCTTGAAATTCTGCCCGATCATCGCCGCCAAGGTCTGGGCCACTGGACCATGCGCGCGGCGGCAATCTGGGCGCGGGATAATGGCGCGCAGACCCTCAGCGTGATCTGCACCAAAGCCAATGCAGGTGCCAATGGCCTTTATCGCGCGCTCGGGATGGAGCTTGCAGGCGAATACCATTACCGTCACCTTGAGTGAACTGAAGAGGCTGCCGTGACACAGAAAGACATTCCCACCGCGCTGAACCTGCCCATGGTCGATCCGCTGCCGCCGGAAACGCAGAAATACTTTGATATCTGTGTCGAAAAGCTGGGAATGGTGCCGAACGTATTGAAAGCCAACGCATTCGACATCGACAAGCTGAACGCCTTCACAGCGATGTACAATGACCTGATGCTGGCCGACAGCGGCTTGTCCAAGCTGGAGCGCGAGATGATAGCGGTGGTGGTATCGTCGATCAACAAGTGCTTCTACTGTCTGGTCGCACATGGCGCGGCGGTGCGTCAGCTGTCGGGTAATCCGCAACTGGGTGAGATGCTGGTGATGAATTACCGCGTTGCGCCGCTGGATCCACGTCAGCGTGCGATGCTGGATTTTGCTGCCAAGATGACTACCTCCAGCGCCGAGATCGAAGAACCCGACCGGCAGAAGCTGCGCGATGTTGGGTTCACCGACCGGGACATCTGGGACATTGCCAATGTTACCGGTTTCTTCAACATGTCCAACCGGGTGGCCAGCGCGACAGCAATGGTACCCAACGAAGAATATCACGCACAGTTTCGATGATCCGTACGGCTGTCCTTTTATCAATGCTACTGACGGGGCCGGTTCTGGCGCAGGACCTGACCCTGCCCACCAGTGCGCGCCAGATCAGTGACCGAACCTCGCCGTTGGACAGTTATGACCTGCCGACGGGGCCTTATGAGAACGGGGCAGTGCCTTCTGACACAATCGAAGGTCGGGTTGAGCGGTTCACGTGGCGGTTACAGGCAGGTTCCAGCACGACACTGCAATTATTGTCCCCGCTGCGCGACCAGATCGAGGCGCAAGGCTACAAGATCCTGTTTGAGTGTGAGGCGCAAGCTTGCGGCGGCTTCGATTTCCGTTTCGGGACGGAAGTTGTGCCAACACCAGATATGTATGTCGCCATTCAGGATTATCGTTTCCTTTCAGCGACCAAGGGGTCCGTTGCGCTTAGCCTGTTGGTCAGTCGCAACCCGCCGGATGGCTACGTACAGTTGATCCGCGTAACGCCGCAGGATGCGCCTGACCCTGATCCGGTTGTGATCGAACAGGCCGTCGAAGGCTCGGGCGGATTGCTGGAGGCTCTGACAAGAGCAGGGCATGTGATCCTGGATGATTTGCATTTTCCAACCGGCGAGGTGGCATTGGGTGAAGGGCCGTTCGCCTCGCTGACTCTGGTCGCCGGTTACCTGTCTGACAACCCCGATACGCGACTTGCGTTAGTAGGGCATACCGATGACACTGGCGCGCTGTCGGCCAATATCTCTGTCAGCAAAAGCCGGGCCGAGGCCGTACGCACCCGATTGATCGAGGCGCATGGCGTGGCCCCCGAGCGGATCGAGGCGCAGGGCGTGGGCTATCTGGCTCCGATAACGTCCAACGCGACGCCCGAGGGGCGCGACCTGAACCGCCGGGTCGAAGCGGTTTTGCTGGTCAACTGAACAGGTACGGTCAAGCCTAAAGGCAAAAAAAGACCCGCACTTTGACATGCGGGTCATAAGGTTGGTCTTCAGGGAGAATTACCAGTCCATCGGGCCTTTGTCGTGGTAGGAATTGACCAGGAAGTCGATGAAGGCCCGAACTTTGGGTTGTGTGAAGCGGCCAGGCGGGTAGACGGCATAGATGCCCTGGACCTCGTCCGGCAGAGATGGCATGGCGTCGACCACCTGTCCTGATTTTAACGCTTCGGCATAAAGATAGCTGGGAAGGTAAGCGATCCCCAGCCCCGAGATGGCCGCGTTCAGCAGCGATTGCCCGTCATTCACGCTCAACCAGCCCGCGGTACGCACCTGGCGTTTTTCACCCGATGGCGCGGTCAGTTTCCAGACGTTGCCCGAGGATTGGCTGGAATAGTGCAGCAGCTTGTGTTCGTTCAGATCATCGATCTTCTGCGGGCGTCCGAAGCGTTCAATATAGCTGGGTGCAACCACCATGCGTTTCACGGTTTCAGTTAGCTTACGGGCGCGCAGCGTGCTGTCTTCCAGCTCGCCGATGCGGACGGCCACGTCAAATCCTTCGGAAATCAGTTCGACATAACGGTTGTTCAGAACCATGTTCACTGTGATGTCGGGATAGGCGGCCAGGAACTCGGACAGAACGGGGGACAGGTGATTCACGCCGAAGTCGGTGGCAACGCTGATGCGCAGCAGGCCCGATGGGGCCGATTGCATCGATGTAACCAGCGAATCTGCTTCGCCCGCGTCATTCAGAACACGCCGCGCGCGGTCATAGTAGGCAAGGCCGATTTCCGTCGGCGACACCCGGCGTGTGGTGCGGTTCAGCAACCGGGCCCCCAGACGCGCTTCGAGGCTCGAGACATGTTTGGACACGGCGGATTTGGAGATGCCCATCTTTTTGGCCGCATCGGTGAAGCCACCTTGATCCACCACATTGGCGAAGGCTTCCATTTCAGTCAGTCGGTCCATACTCGTTCCCCAGATCTTGATTTCCTCTCTGACTATGGCGCTGAATCTGGGCGGAAACGCGGCAGACATGGGATAATATCAGGGATTTGAATCGGATCGTTTGCGTATGGGAAACGCAGAAACAGTGGTTTCCAAATGCGCCTGTGCCCCTGTCTGGCTGTGTTTTTTGGCGCAGCGACCTAATGTGTTACCTTGAGGATGGCATTTTTGTGACAAGGGAGGAGACCATGAAGACCGTTTTCACCATCGCTGCCTTTTGCCTTTTTGCGGGCTTTGCACACGCCGGGGGTGAAACGCCTTCGAACCCCGACGCGAAGGTTTATTTCGTTAATCTATCTGACGGTGACACAGTGCAATCACCGGTCACGGTTGTCTTCGGTCTCAGCGGAATGGGCGTCGCCCCGGCCGGGACCGAGAAGGAAAATACCGGCCACCACCACCTGTTGCTCAACCGCCCCCCGATTGGTGAGGGCGAGGATGGAGTGGATGAGCTGGCTTATGGCCTTCCTGCCGATGACAACCATATGCATTTTGGCGGCGGCCAGACCGAGGTGACACTGGACCTGCCCGCAGGTCAGCACACGCTGCAACTGGTATTGGGAGACGCGGGCCATGTGCCACATAATCCACCGATTGTGTCCGAGGTGATTACGATTACCGTTGAGTAGGTAGCTGCACGCCTGTTTACTTTCGGTTTGATGTGGGGAACTCTCCGGCAAGTGGTCGGAGGGTTCAATGTCGCTTGAGTTTTTCATTACATCTTTGATCGTCGTGCTGTTGCCGGGCACCGGCGTCATCTACACGCTGGCCATTGGGCTTGGCCGAGGATTTCGCGCCAGCATTGCGGCGGCAGCAGGCTGCACGCTTGGAATCGTACCCGCCGCTGTGGCCAGCATTATCGGCTTGGCCGCTCTGCTGCATACAAGTGCGCTGGCCTTTCAGGTTCTCAAATACCTTGGGGTGCTCTACCTGTTCTATATGGCGTGGGGGATTGTCCGCGAGGGCGGTGCGATGGAGGTCAGCGCGAATAAATCAGCCAAAGGGTACCTTAGAATTGCGGCGACCGGCACGCTGATCAACGTGTTGAACCCCAAACTATCGTTGTTCTTCCTCGCGTTCCTGCCGCAATTTTTGCCCGCCGGCACAAACCATGCAGGGCTGGCTTTGGTGCAACTCGCGCTTGCCTTCATGGCGATGACCTTTGTTGTCTTCATCGCCTACGGGGCCTGCGCGGCCTTGGCGCGGGACTACATAATCCACCGCCCGTCAGTGATGGCCTGGATCAAACGGTGTTTTGCAACGGCCTTTGGCGCGCTGGGGGTGAAACTTGCGCTGTCCGACTGACCGAGCTTAAAGCTCGGCCGCCAATCGTGTTCCCTGATTGATCGCCCGTTTGGCGTCCAGTTCGGCCGCTACATCCGCACCGCCGATTACGTGGGGGGTAACGCCGCGTTCGATCAGCGCGTCCGCCAGCGACCGGTCTGAAACCTGCCCGGCACACAGAACGATTGTGTCCGCCGAGATCGCGGTCGGGTCAGCACGGTCTTCGCCAAAGCTGACATGCAGGCCGTCATCGTCGATGCGCTCATAGTTCACACCGCCCACGAAGTTGACGTTTTTCATCTTCAACGCTGCACGGTGAATCCAGCCAGTTGTTTTACCCAATCCCTTGCCGTGTGCCTGTTTCTTGCGCTGTAGCAATGTGACCTGACGCGCAGGCGCGCTGGGTTGAGGCCCTTCTGGCGCAAGGCCCGAGCGGTGCTCGGCCGGGTCTGTTACGCCCCATTCCTTCATCCAAAGCGGCAAGTCGGTGGTTGCGCTGTGCCCGTCCTCCAAAAGAAATTCGGAGACGTCAAAACCTATACCGCCTGCGCCGATTACGGCGACGGATTCGCCGACTTCGGCCTTGCCACGCAGCACGTCGATATAGCTGAGGACATTTTCTCGATCCTGCCCCGGAATCTGCGGATCGCGCGGGGTGACGCCGGTTGCGATGATCACCTCGTCAAAGCCGGTCAGATCGTCGGCGCTGACCTCACGGTTCAATTCCACCTTTACGCCCAGATCGGCCATCATGGTGCGATACCAATCGACCAGCCCCCAAAACTCTTCCTTGCCCGGAACCTGTTTGGCCATGTTCAACTGCCCACCAATCTCTGCGGCGCGGTCAAACAAAGTCACGTTGTGGCCGCGCTGGGCAGCGGTCATCGCGGTGGACAAACCGGCTGGGCCCGCACCGACAATGGCAACGTTTTTCTGCGTCGAAGCAGGCTCAATCACCAGTTCAGTCTCATGACAGGCACGGGGATTGACCAAACAAGACGTCAGCTTGCCGCTGAATGTATGATCCAGACAGGCTTGATTGCACGCAATGCAGGGTGCGATTTGCGCAGATTGCCCCGCAACGGCTTTGTTGACGAAATCGGCGTCTGCCAGCATCGGGCGGGCCATCGACACCATATCGGCACAGCCGGAGGCCAAAACCTCTTCGGCGACCTCGGGCGTGTTGATCCGGTTCGAGGTGATTACAGGTATCGAAACCTTGCCCATCAGCTTTTTCGTCACCCAGGCGAAAGCAGCACGCGGCACACTGGTGGCGATGGTCGGAATCCGCGCCTCGTGCCAGCCAATGCCGGTGTTGATGATGGTGGCACCGGCCTTTTCAACCTCTTGCGCCAGTTGCACCACTTCTTCATGGGTCGAGCCGTTGGGGACCAGATCAATCATCGACAGGCGGTAGATGATGATGAAATCGCGGCCAACGGCCTCACGCGTGCGGCGCACGACCTCGATAGGCAAGCGCATTCTGTTTTCGTAGGTCCCGCCCCAGCGGTCTGTGCGTTTGTTGGTATGGGTCACAAGGAACTGGTTCAGGAAATACCCTTCAGACCCCATGATCTCGACCCCGTCATAGCCCGCCTGTTGGGCCAGAACGGCGGCGTTCACGATGTCGCTGATCTGTTTTTCGATGCCGTCTTCATCCAGCTCATTTGGCGGAAAGGGTGAGATAGGGGATTTCACCGGACTGGGGGCCACGCATTTCGGGCCATAAGCATAGCGGCCTGCGTGCAGGATCTGCATCGCGATCTTGCCGCCTGCTTCGTGCACCCGCTGGGTGACGATGGAATGGTTCGCCACCTCTTTTTCATTGGTCATCATCGACGCGCCGGGCAGAACCGAGCCCTCAAGATTTGGACCAATGCCACCTGTCACCATAAGCGCCACGCCGCCGCGCGCCCGGTCCGCATAGAATTCAGCCACCCGGTTCCAGTCACCGGTTTCCTCAAGCCCCGTATGCATCGAACCCATCAGCACGCGGTTCTTCAAGGTGGTAAAGCCCAGATCCAGCGGGGCCAGCATGTTTGGGTACGCAGTCATGGCGAAACTCTCCCTCCCGAATATGCGAGTTAGATTGACCTTCGCGTCATCTTTGTCACGCGAAACCCCACGTCACCCTCTTTGCTGTTGCCCCTGTGGTTGTTAGAGATTGGCGGAACAATCCGATGAGGCCCCGTATGACCCCCGAAGATATCGCCAAGCTGCCCTACCGTCCTTGTGTGGGGCTAATGCTGATAAATGCGGACGGCAGGATTTTTGTGGGTCAGCGCAATGATCGCCACAAAGACGCCTGGCAGATGCCGCAGGGCGGCGTGGACAAGGGCGAAGACCCGCGCGATGCGGCCCTGCGCGAGTTGTGGGAGGAAACCGGGGTAACCTCGGACCTGGTGGAGATCGTGGCCGAAACCGACGGTTGGCTGCCCTACGATCTGCCGCAGGACATCGTGCCCAGGATCTGGAAAGGGCGCTATCGCGGGCAAGAGCAGAAATGGTTCCTACTGCGCTTTGTCGGTAAGGATGATCAGATCAACATCGAAACCGACCACCCAGAGTTTTCACAATGGAAATGGCAAGCGCCTGATCGGTTGATCGACGAGATCGTACCGTTCAAACGGGACGTGTACGAGCAAGTGCTGGCGGCTTTTGAAGACCACCTCGGCTCGTATAAGTGACGCTTGGGAAAGTTGGACATCCTTTTGGCGGGACTTTAGCGCAGAGCTGTTTTTAACTGGCCAGTCATGATGAAAACCACCTATCCCAGCCCCGCGCGTGCGCATCGTACCGCCGACATGATTGTCCATGTGATCGGTTTGTCCCTGATCCTGACGGCTGGCAGCCTGCTGATCGTGAACGCCTATCAACGTCTGGATGTTGCGCTGCTTCTTGCGGTCATAGTTTATGTTCTCAGTGCACTTGCGTCGAACCTTGCGTCCTGCGCCTATCATTTTGCGCCTTGGCATGATCGCCGCAAGCTGTTGCGCCGTATCGACCACGCCGCGATTTATCCCAGTATCTGCGGGACGTTCACACCATTCTTCGTTCAGGCGGGCACGGCATGGACCATGACCTTGCTTTGGGTGTGCTGGGGGCTGACCATCGCAGCCGTCTGGAACAAGATCGCGAATGAGACGGTTAAGTCGCGATGGTCGACGGCGTCATACCTTGGTTTGGGTGGTATCGGTTTAGGCGCAATCCCAGACATGACCACCGTTCCCGCAGCCACCCTTTGGTGCATTGCGGGCGGTGCAGTCAGCTATGTCGTTGGAACGATGTTTTACGCCCAAAAGACACTGCCGTTTCGTTATGCGATTTGGCACGTCTGGGTGAACCTGGGTGGGGTTCTGATGTTCGTCGGAATCTGGCTGGCGCTGTTTTCTAACTAAAGGGTAGGGTTGGGGCGCTGACGCCCCAATCCATTTTGTGAAAAGGACCCGATCCGAGGTCAGAGCAACCCTTCGGCGCGCAGCAATTCCTGCATGTTTGCCTCGGGGCGCGGACCGATATGGCTGATGACTTCGCGGGCACAGACATTGCCGATCTTTGCGCAAGTCTCATAATCCCGACCTGTGGCCATGCCAAACAGGAAGCCTGCAGCGAACTGATCACCCGCACCTGTTGCGTCCACGGGCACAATCTTTTCAACCGGCACGTCAATGCGGCTGTCACTATTTAGAACTGTCACACCGTCGCCTGACCGGGTGCAGACAACCAACGGACAGATGGCGGCGGTTTTGGCCAGCGCTTCCTCCAGATCGTCGGTTTCGAACAGCGACTTGATCTCGGCCTCATTGCCGATCACGAAATCCAGTTCGTTTTCGATCAGCAACAGGAAATCGACGCGGTGACGTTCCACGCAGAACGGGTCGGAAATGGCAATACCGGCCTTTCCGCCGCCCTTGTGACAGGCGCGCGCGGCTTCAAGAAACGCGGCTTTGCCCTTTTCCTTGTCGAACAGATAGCCTTCGAGGAACATGATCTGGCTGTTTCCTGCAACGTCATCCGAGACGTCCTGCGAGGACAGCTCGGATGAAATCCCCAGATAGGTGTTCATCGACCGCTCACCATCGGGCGAAACAAAGATCATCGAACGCGAGGTCGGCAGCTCTCCGCCCGGAACCGGCGGGTTCACGAAGTCAACGCCGTCTTCGTTCATCGCATCCGCATAGAACCGCCCCAGCGCGTCGTCGTGCACGCGCCCGATAAAGGCAGCGTCCAGTCCAAGGGCACCGGCCCCCGCGATGGTGTTGGCGACCGAACCGCCAGGCGTCTGCACGCGGCCTTCCATCGAGGCATAGAGAACTTCACCGCGCTCCTGCTCGATCAGCTGCATGATGCCTTTCTCGATGCCCATCAGTTCCAGGAAACTGTCGTCGGCCTGGGAAATCACGTCTACGACGGCATTTCCGATGCCGGTCAGTTGGTAAGTTTTCATTGGGTTTTGTCCTCGAATCGACAGAGATCACGGATGATGCAGGTCGGGCATTGCGGCTTGCGTGCCTTGCAATGGTACCGGCCATGCAGGATCAGCCAGTGATGTGCATGAAGCTGGAAATCAGCAGGTATGTTGTCTTCTATGGCGCGCTCGACCGCGTCCACGTCCTTACCGGGGCAAATGCCGGTTCGGTTGCCGACGCGAAAGATATGCGTATCAACCGCCTGAGCAGGTTGCCGCCACCACATGTTCAGAACCACGTTGGCCGTCTTGCGCCCGACACCCGGCAGCGATTGCAACGCAGCACGGGAATTGGGAACCTCGCCGCCGTAATCTTCGACCAGAATCCGGCTAAGCTTGATGACGTTTTTCGCTTTCTGACGGAACAGGCCGATGGTCTTGATATGTTCGATCAGACCCTCTTCGCCCAGGTCCAGCATCTTTTGTGGTGTGTCGGCGATCTTGAACAATTCGCGCGTGGCTTTGTTGACGCCCGCATCGGTCGCCTGCGCCGACAGCGCGACGGCCACGACCAGGGTATAGACGTTCACATGCTCAAGCTCGCCCTTGGGTTCGGGGTCGGCCTCCTGAAAGCGCGTAAAGATCTCGCGGATCGTATGATAGTCGAGTTGTTTTGCCATCCGGGCCTTAATGCCGTGGGATTGTGCGGGCTGCAATTGAAAACACGCTTTATGTAGTCATGCGCGAAGCTCGTTTAGCTTGGTTGCAAGCTTTACAGCTTCAAACTCTGCAGGGGTCTCGTCACCCATTGGGCAAAAGCTGGCCACCAAAAGCCCGGAAGGGGTGTCTGGAAACTGCGCGATCAAATTTGCCGAAAACGGGCCGCATCCAGTGTGCCCGATAACGCGGCCCACGGGTTGGGCCGCACCGATCATCAGACCAAGCCCATAGCCGGTTTCGCTCCAAACCCGTCCCGGAATAGCCGGGCCTTGCATGGAACGGCTGAGCAACTGGTCTTTACTTGCAGCAGATAACAGATCGCCGTTCAGGACGGCGCGTAACAGGCGCAAGGCGTCGGTTGCAGTGCCCATAAGGCAGCCGTGGTAGACCCAGTCCGGGTGATAACCATGCGCGTTCCAATACAGTTGTTCGAAATCATCCCGTGTCCGAGCAACACGCGCGGTCAGACCCAGCGGCTGGCAAATACGAGCCTGCATGATTTCGGCCAGACTGGCGTTGTGCACCTCTTCCAGAAATTGGCGCAAGAGCAGATAGCCCACATTTGAATATACCCAGTTCGTTCCGGGCGGGTAGGCGAGGTTGCGAAAATCTGCTTCTGCCAACAACTGCTCGACAGACCAGGGATCTGCACCTTGCGCGACGGCATCTCCATAGCCCGGTAGCGCCCCATAATCTCTCAGCCCGGCGCGGTGCTGCATCAATTGGCGCAGCGAAAACGGATGCTCTCGGAACGGTGCATCAAGATCGCATTGCTGGCGTTCCCACGCCTGCATGACAAGAACTGCGATTGCAGTTTTGGTGAAGCTCCACCAGGGAAACAGGGGTTCACCGCACTCGTCCAGAAGAACGCGGCCTGTTTGGTCCATGGCGGCGGAGAGGGTCATGTTCGGCCCGGAATTGATTGGATGTGGTTCGACCCTAAGTCAGATCAATTCTCAAAGAAATACGGTTGCGCAAGTTTCGGGTCGCTCACCAATAGGCAGACGACGTATAGTCTGGGAAATAGTGCAAGAGGTAAGCGACATGAATGTCCAGACCCCGGAAAGCGGATACCACTACAACGTCATGCGCCGCGCAATCGACCTGATCGATCAGGGTGGCGAGGGCCTGAGCCTCGATGAGCTGGCCCGTCAGATGGATATGAGCCCCGCCCATTTTCAACGCTTGTTCTCGCGCTGGACCGGGGTATCGCCGAAACGGTATCAACAATACCTCACGCTGGGCCACGCAAAGGCCCTGCTGCGCGAGCGGTTCACCACATTGGAAACCGCGCATAACGTTGGCCTGTCCGGCAGCGGCCGCCTGCACGATCTGTTCCTGAAGTGGGAATCCATGAGCCCCGGCGAATACGCTCGGAAAGGCGCAGGATTGACGATCTATTGGGGCTGGTTCGAATGCCCCTTTGGCCCTGCGCTGGTCATGGGCACAGACAAGGGCATCTGCGGCATGGCATTCGGGGCAGAGACCGGGGAAGAGGCCGCGATGGAAGACATGATCTCGCGCTGGCCCAAAGCGGATTTCGTTGAGGATCCGATGCGTTTGCGTCCTTGGGTGCTGAGTGCCTTTGGGGCTGCCAGCGACCGGTTGGAACCAACGCCGCTTTACCTGATCGGATCGCCTTTGCAGATCAAAGTGTGGGAAGCGTTGATGCATATCCCTTCTGGGCAGGTCACAACCTATTCCGAGATCGCGCAGCGCGTAGGCTCACCACAAGCTGTTCGCGCCGTGGGAACGGCAGTTGGGCGCAATCCGGTCAGTTGGTTGATCCCTTGTCACCGCGCGCTGCGTAAATCAGGTGGGTTAGGTGGTTATCACTGGGGTCTGCCGGTGAAGCGCGCCATGCTGGCCTATGAAGCAGCGCAGGCAGACGCCTGATTGACAGATGACCCGACCGCTGCCAAAAGGCACCGCAGGTTCGGGTCCCCTGCCGTTCGCGGCCTTTGGCTTTGGTGAAACCCGATTTGAAAGACATCTGTTGCCCTTTTTCCGGCGCGCGGATGGTAATGCGAACCCCGTCCAGACTTCGCGCCCGTTCAAAGACACGAGGCACATGATGACACGACTCCAAACCGTTGCTCCGGTTGAAGAGCTGAAAGAGCAGGCAAAACGCCTGCGGGAAAAACTGAAAGCGACGGGCGTATCCCTGTCGCATAGCGCCACACTGGAACTGCTGGCCCATCAGCACGGCGTACGAGACTGGAACACATTGCATGCAATGGCCGGAAATCGGATGCACCTGCGTGTAGGTGACCGGGTTGAGGGACGATACCTGGGTCAGGCATACACGGGGGAAATTCGCGGCATAACTATGCTGGGCGATGGCGCGCGCCGTCGTGTTACCCTGCATTTCGATACGCCCGTCGATGTGGTGCGGTTCGATAGCTTTTCCGCCTATCGACAGCGCGTCACCGGAGAGATTGGCTGGGATGGTCAATCCCTACGGCACACATCTGACAGAGAGCCTCAGCTTGTGGTGCGGCCTGTTTGAAACACTAAGGGCGGGGCACCTATATTGCCCCGCCCAAATTGATTGACTCATTGGACAACTTATTCAGCCGCCCATCCGCCGACCGCTTTGATTTCAAGGAAGTCTTCCAAACCGAAAACACCACCTTCACGCCCGTTGCCGGATTGCTTCATGCCCCCGAACGGAGAGCCCGCGCTGCGTGATTGGCCGTTCATCTCGACCATGCCCGACCGCAAGACACGTGCCATACGATTGGCCCGCGCGCCGTCTTGCGTCTGAACATAGTTGGTCAGGCCATAGGGTGTATCGTTGGCGATCTCGATGGCTTCTTCTTCGGTGTCGAAGGGGATCATGGTCAGAACAGGACCAAAGATCTCTTCGCGTGCGATGGTCATCTGATTGTTGGCGTCGGCAAAGACTGTAGGGCGGACATAATAGCCTTTGTTTAACCCCTCTGGCCGTCCGGTGCCACCAGCGACCAAACGTGCACCTTCGTCGATGCCTTTCTGAATCAGGTCCTGAATCTTGGTCCACTGGACCTCATTCACCACCGGGCCAATGTGGCGGCCTTCTTCGATGGCAGGGCCGACCTTGACCATGTTGGCCACTTCAGTCGCCGTTTCCACCGCCTTGTCGTAAATCGGGCGCTGCACCAGCATCCGGCTGGGTGCATTACAGCTTTGGCCGGTGTTTTGCATCATGTGCAGCACACCGCGCTTGACGGCCTTATCATCTGCATCCTCAAAGATCACATTCGCGCCTTTTCCGCCCAATTCCAGATGCACTTTCTTGAGTGTCTCTGCAGCGTTCTTCGAAATCGCGGTACCAGCGCGGGTCGAGCCGGTAAAGCTGACCATATCCACATCTGGATGGCTGGAAAGTTGCGAGCCAACGCCCACCCCGTCACCGTTAACCAGATTGAACACGCCGGGCGGAAAGCCTGCCTCATCCATCATCTCGGCAAAGATCATCGCGTTCAGCGGGCTTTGTTCTGATGGTTTCAGCACCATGGTACAGCCCGCAATTGCCGCCGCACCGACCTTGAGCGTGATCTGATTCATCGGCCAGTTCCACGGCGTGATCAACGCGGCAACACCAACCGCTTCATAGATGATGCGATCATTGGGGGCGTGGTCGCCCAACGGGTGTTCGAACTCAAACGCATTGGCGGCGCGGATGAAGTTTTTCAGGTGGTAGATACCCGCCCCGGCCTGCGCCGAACGGGCCAGATCAATCGGTGCACCCATCTCAAGTGACATGGCTTGCGCCAGATCCTCGGAACGCGTCGCGTAAAGTTCGATTAGTCTTTCCACCAGCGCAATGCGGGTTTCCACCGGAGTCGCCATCCAACCGGGCAGCGCGGCTTTGGCCGCTGCAACAGCCGCATTTGTGTCGGCTTCATCACCCAGTGAAATCACGGCACAGGGTTCCTCGGTCGAAGGGTCGATCACTTGAAAATCATTGGGCGACGAAGGAGAGACCCACTTACCGTTGATGTAAAAATCCCGCTTTTCGATCATCGTGAATCCTCCTGATGGATCGGCACTAACCCAGTTGTCAGCGCATACTCTGGCAGCCATACCAAGATCGAGCAATAGCGAATTTGATCAAATTATTTTCCTTTAACGCGGTCGAATTCCGTATCCCTGAGCGCAGGGGATGGTTTAACCTGCGCGCAAAGTGACTAGGTTCCAAGCAACCGACTCAGGTTTTTAACAGGAAAGGAGATGCCCCATGGGTTTGCGCATCAACGATACCGTCCCAAATTTTACAGCAGAAACGGATCAGGGCACCGTTCAGTTTCACGACTGGATCGGCGACAGCTGGGCTATTTTGTTCTCGCACCCAAAGGATTTCACCCCTGTTTGCACCACCGAGTTTTCGGCTGTTGCGCAGCTGAATGACGAATGGGCCGCGCGCAACACCAAAGTAATCGGCGTATCGGTCGATGGGGTCGAAGACCACAAGAAGTGGAAGAAGGACATCGAAGAATACGGCAAGGCCAATCCCGGTTTCCCGATCATCGCCGATGACGGTTTGGCCGTGTCCAAAGCCTTCGACATGTTGCCCGCAGAAGCCTATCTGCCTGACGGTCGCACTCCGGCTGACAGCGCAACTGTGCGTTCGGTTTTTATCATCGGCCCGGACAAGCAACTGAAACTGTCGATGACCTATCCAATGACCGTGGGTCGGAACTTCGCCGAGATCCTGCGCGCTCTGGACGGGCTGCAGATGTCGGCTAAGGGCGTTGCAACCCCGGCTAACTGGGTGCCGGGCGAAGATGTGATCATTCCGCCTGCAGTGTCGAACGATGAAGCAAAAGAGAAGTTCGGCGAGTTTGAAACGATCTTCCCTTATCTGCGCAAAACCAAGGCACCGTCCTAAATCGGTTGCCGGTTCAGGGGGCTGTCTGCCCCCCCATCGCGCCTGTCGGCACGATTCCCCCCGAAGGTATTTTCGGCCAGATGAAGCAGGCGGTTGTTACGGGCAGGGCGATCCAAAGTACATCCGACGTGAGTTGTGTTGCTTGAATGCCCCCGCACCTTGGGTGCGAGGGCAAGAAGGCGGCAGAAAACCGGAGAGAAACCTGACGCCCAAAGCGATCAGAACTTGTAGCGCAGCCCGAAATTGACGCTGAATGTGTCCAGATCGTCTTCAACTGTGCCCGTCAACGCGCCGTTCGGGGCCAACCGCTCCGACGATACGTCAAAGGCGCGGGCATAGCGGGCGTCTACGGTAAAGGCGGTCGACGGGTTGATGTCATATGCCACGCCTGCGATCACCTGAGCTGCAAAAGCGGTGTCGCTGTCATCCAGTGCCACACCGGGGCCGTAAGCGAAATCCAGATCCGAGTAGGTGGCACCCAGACCAAACCCTGCAAACGGGGTCAGCGCACCGGCTTGTTTGAAGTCGAACAAGATGTTGGCAAAGAGCGAGGTTTGCGAAACGTCGCCAGAGATGTTGCCTTCTGGTGCTGGTCCGTTGCCGGTAAAGTTCACACCATCCACGTCGCTGTCGCGATAAGAAAGCTCCAGTTCGATTCGTGTTCCGATCGTGTCATTGGACCACTGCGGGATCTCTTTACCAATGGCCACGCCCAGGCCGAAACCTGCATCAAAGTCTGTATCGACCGATTGTGTTGCGCCCCCGATTGTGCCCGAAAAGTCGCTGTCTTGCAGTTGGCTGTAGCCGATAAAGCCCTGAACATAGGTGCCGTCACCCAGGCTTTGTGCGGTTGCTGCGGTTGTGCCCAGCATCAGGGCGGCGGAGGTCAGGATGAAACGACTAACCATGATCATGTCCTTTGTTCCAAAACGTTTCCCTGCTTAGATCATGTGTCTGGTGGTGCATGGAAAGGGTTCCGGCGGTCACATCGGGTCACTCTAATTTGGCGCCATGTGATAGAATAAATCGCTTGTTCGAGTTGTTGTCGCTGAATGGCAGGCCGTCGATTTCTGATCTGCGCCGGGACGTGCTAGTATGGCTCAAGGGGGCTGTTCCACAGGCGAAGGCCATCGGGATTTCACTGTACTTTGCAGGAGAGAACCATGGCGTTTACAGATTGGTATGTTGAAGGAGAAAGCTTCGGAAACTGCAATTGCGGTTATGCCTGCCCTTGCCAATTCGAAGAACTACCCACCCACGGAAACTGCCGGGGCTTCGAAGTGCTAGAGATTGGCACAGGGTATTTCGGTGACACTGATCTGGGTGGTGCCAAGGCCGCGCTGATCTATGCCTGGCCGGGGCCTATTTTCGAGGGCGGCGGAGAAATGCAGGTTGTCATTGATCCTGCTGCGACCCCAGCACAGCGCGCGGCGCTGGAAAAGGTCTTTCACGGTGAGGAAACGGAGGAGATGGCGACGCATTGGTACGTGTTCCGTGCCATGTGCGAAAAGGTGCACGACACGCTCTACCTGCCGATTGATTTCGAAATGAACATGGAAGAGCGGACCGCCCGTGTGTCCATCGGCGATGTGCTGAGCTCGACAGGTCGCCCCATTGAAGCCCCTCATGGCGGGGGACCGCATCGCGTACGAATCGATATTCCTGGCGGTATCGAGTTCTCTGTGGCCGAGATCGGCTGCGCTACAACGCGCGCAGACGCGGCGATCAAGCTGGATTTGAACGACAGCTATGGCCAATGGCACGTTTTGAAACACGGGCCGGGTGGTGTTGCCCACTAAACCGAGTTAGGCGGCCTTCTTAAGCGCATTTGGGTAAACCCGCCAATTTGGAACCTTCAGGTCTGATTTCAGCATTCCGGCTTCGAAAGGTTTAAGGACCGGTAGCACCGTTGGTCCGTAACCAGTCGCGCCGTGGGACAGGTCCGGGAACAGGTCGAACAACTTGCGCAGGGTGGCAGGTGCCATTGCACTGAGGGTCGTGTCGCCGGGATAAAAGGATTCGGACCAGATTCCTTCGACATTCACCAGCTCATGCTGATCTAAAAGGATGTGAACATATTCGATCCCTTGCTCAGGCGGGTCCTGCACAATGCTTTGCCCATTTATCAACGCCTTCGCCGGGGCCAACATCACGGTCTCGCCATGCATCAGTTCCATCATCGCTGAGGTTACAGCGACCCGATGTTGCGGCGACACCAGCAGGTCGCGCGTGGGGCAGTTCGGACCGAAACAGCCCGCCTTGAAACGCACTGGGCACAGATGCGGAGAGGAGCGCAGCTCTTGCGTCGACAGATGCCGTCGACCGATCCAGCGCACCGGGCGGATGCGTCCACCTGTGGTCAGGACAGGGTCCCCAGGTTCCAGTTCTTCCACCTGGCGCTGCCCGGTGGGGGTCAGGATCAGCGACCCTGTGGTGAAGCACACGAAAGACGGCAAGCTCTGATACGGGGTAGAAGATGCGGTGCCGCCAAAGCTGGTGTCTTCGATGGTGTCATTCAGCGCAGCTTGCCCCGAAGTGACGATGATATAGCGCGGGTTGCTGAACTGGATCAGGGTGAAACTGACAGGCGCGCCGTTGATCGTTCCGGTATACGTCTCGAACGTACTGAAATTCTGAGACGAGGCGGTAAAGCCCGGCAGCCCGGACAGGTCCAATTGGGTGCTGTCGGGGTCTGGGTCATCTAAGATCGCGTCGTTGTCCGTTACTTCAACAGAATACGCGGCCGTGATATCGACGTTGCGTGTGCTGAACGGGTCTGCACTGATTTCATAGACTGTAATCGTGGCCACGGTCGCACAACATCCCTGAGAGCAACTAAGTCACCCTTAAGGTTGTGCTAATACGTTTAAGAAACGTTAATGGTTGATTTACCTAGACCAGATTACGGGGGGAGTGGTCGGAGCCACACCTTAACAAAAAAGGCCCCGGACAGCGCCGGGGCCTTTCGAGCCAGAAGATAGGTACAGATTACTCTGCGTCTTCTTTCTTTTCTTTCTTCTCGGGAACGATCTCTTCGCCGGTTTCCTGATCGACGACTTTCATCGACAGGCGGACCTTGCCGCGATCGTCAAAGCCCAGCAGCTTGACCTTCACTTCCTGACCTTCCTTCAGAACGTCTGACGGATGGTTCAGGCGGCGGTTTTCGATCTGGGACACGTGGACCAGACCGTCGCGCTTGCCAAAGAAGTTCACGAAGGCGCCGAAATCGACGATCTTGACCACTTTACCGGTGTAGATCTGACCTTCTTCCGGTTCGGCCACGATCGAGTAGATCATGTCATAAGCCTTCTGGATCGATTCACCATCGGGCGAGGCGATCTTGATCACACCGTCGTCGTTGATGTCGACCTTGGCACCCGAAACCTCAACGATCTCACGGATGACCTTACCGCCCGAGCCGATCACTTCGCGGATCTTGTCGGTCGGGATGTTCATGGTCTCGATGCGCGGGGCGTGGACCGAGAATTCGTTGGTCTCGGACAGGGCTTTGCCCATCTCGCCCAGAATGTGCATCCGACCTTCTTTGGCCTGTGCCAGAGCGGTTTCCATGATCTGCGGCGTGATACCTGCGACTTTGATGTCCATCTGCAGCGAGGTGATGCCGTTCTCGGTACCTGCCACTTTGAAGTCCATGTCGCCTAGGTGGTCTTCGTCACCCAGGATATCGGTCAGAACAGCGTAATCGCCATCATCTTCTAGGATCAGACCCATGGCCACACCGGCAACCGGTGCTTTCAGCGGAACACCTGCGTCCATCATCGACAGCGAACCGCCGCAGACAGAGGCCATCGAGGACGAGCCGTTCGATTCAGTGATTTCCGATACCACGCGCACGGTGTAGGGGAAGTCGGTCGGCGCAGGCAGAACCGCCTGCAGCGCGCGCCATGCCAGTTTGCCGTGACCGATCTCACGACGGCCGGGCGAACCCACGCGGCCCACTTCACCCACCGAATACGGAGGGAAGTTGTAGTGCAGCAGGAAGTTCGATTTGAAGTTGCCGTGCAGCGCGTCGATGAACTGCTCATCGTCGCCGGTGCCCAGCGTGGTCACGGCCAGCGCCTGTGTTTCACCACGGGTGAACAGGGCGGAACCATGAGTACGGGGCAGCAGCGAGGTTTCGGCTTCGATGGCGCGTACATCGGTGGTCGAACGACCGTCGATGCGCTTGCCGCCTTTGACGACGTCGCCGCGCAGAATACCGGCTTCCAGCTTTTTCATCGCCGATCCAAGATTGGCGTCTTCCAGCTGTTCCTCGGTCAGCGCTTCTTTGATCGCTTCGCGGGCAGCGGCAACAGCGGCGGTGCGCTCTTGCTTGTCGGTGATCGCGAAGGCGGCGCGCATCTGCTCTTCACCGGCTGCGGAAACAGCGGCGTAAAGCTCCGAGTAATCGGGGGCGACGAATTCAAAGGGCTCTTTGGCGGTTTCTTCGGCCAGCGAGATGATCAGGTCGATGACCGGCTGGATTTGCTCATGCGCAAAGGTCACGGCACCCAGCATTTCGGCTTCGGACAGTTCGTAAGCTTCCGATTCCACCATCATCACGGCGTCTTTGGTACCGGCCACAACCAGATCCAGACGCTGTTCGGGGTTCAGGCGCAGGTCCTGCATATCGTCTACGGTCGGGTTCAGGACGTATTCGCCATCCACGAAACCAACACGGGCACCAGCGATCGGGCCCATGAACGGCGCGCCGGAAATGGTCAGGGCAGCCGAAGCAGCGATCATTGCAACGATGTCGGGATCGTTGACCAGATCGTGAGACAGCACGGTGCACATCACCAGAACTTCGTTTTTGAAGCCGTCAACGAACAGCGGGCGGATCGGACGGTCGATCAGACGCGCGGTCAGCGTCTCTTTCTCGGTCGGGCGCGCCTCGCGCTTGAAGAAGCCACCCGGAACTTTACCGGCGGCATAGTATTTTTCTTGGTAGTGTACGGTCAGCGGGAAAAAGTCCTGACCGGGTTTTTGTTGCTTGGCAAAGGTCACGTTGGCCATGACGCTGGTTTCGCCCAGCGTGGCAATCACGGTGCCGTCCGCCTGACGGGCAACCTTGCCGGTTTCCAGTGTCAGCGTCTCTTCGCCCCACTGAATCGATTTCTTCGTTACATCAAACATATGCGTATCCTAGAACGGAGCACTCCCGCCCCTGCGGGTCTCCGGTTTGCATGGCGGCCCCATTGCCGCCGACCCCACTTTATCTTCCATTCGAGTGCCGGGGTCAGGGCACAACGTCTCAGATACCGCGCGCATACATGAGAATGCGTTGGAAGGAAAGAGAAACCGCATAACGCTGAGACGGTTTCCCCCACTCAGAAAGATCGCTCACGGGACTTGCGTAGTGCGCGGATGTCCGTTGCTGTTTCAGGACCGGGTTGCGGACTGGTTGCCTGTAAAGGGGCCGCGCCGCTGTGTTTCAGAAACGCCAGAGCGCTAACCGACCAGATCCAGGAGTTCAGCCAAAGCAGGGCAGAACTTGCTGCGATTCCCTTCAGAATAAGGTCTAAGTCGAAATCGGGCAGAGACTGAGTCAGAATGATCGAGATAACGGAAATGAAGATAGGCAGAAGCGCAAATAGCGCTGTCAAAAGTCCGAAATAAAACTGAAGCACGATCGAGAAGAAAAAAACGCAGAACAATGGGATGAAACTGCGGCCAAAGCCGTAAAAAAACCCGCGGCTTGGTGCGCCGTAGCCAGCTTCCTGCGCGGCGCTGGCCATAGGGACGGCCATCACGGCACTGACCGCTGCATAGACGACGTACAAAACGATAGCTGTGCTGCCGAAGGTAAGCAGAACTAACGATGTCTGAACTGGTTCCGCAGCATCTTTGACCGCTGTCAATGAGATTGGTTGATCAAGCCTCCAGAGCGCAAAAATCGTTGAGGCAACACTTACCATTATACTCAGAGCGCCAAGCACGATCAGAAAAAACACTCCGTATTTGACAGCATTCAGAATGAGTATCTTTAGGTCAGTGCGACGCGTGTCCCCTTTGATTGCAAGGGCGGCCCGTATGCCAAACAGGGTTATTATTGCAGAGTTGACTGGTTCGCTCAGTGTATCTGCATAACCGGCTGTAATGATGTCCAAAAGCGACGACACAATCGATGAAAGGAAAAAGATAATGATTACCGGAACGATCATCCGCGAAAAAACGCCGAATGACATAGGGACAGCTTTTAGGATGAGAAACATAGAACAGGTCCGAAAACTATGTATGCAATGGTCAGGTATAGTGACTTGGTGTGTGAAACGTGAACTTGTCGAAAAGATCGTTTCAGTAGGTTCTACTTATTGGAGAGAGATGCGCAAGTGATGTTCAGTTCAGTTGTGCGATCTGAAATCCGGACAGGGCAATCACATAGATAAAGCTGAATGCATTTTGCAAAAATATGAAGGCAGTTTAAGATTTTACGAATAAGCCCACGGTCGAGATGACGGAAACGCGCCAAGGGGGTAACTATCTCATAACCGTCCGCCGACCGAATACCTTGGCGTTTGCAAATAGCGAACAGAAGGGCAATCGAATGGCACAAACAAAGAAGATGCTGGATCCGGACCCCCGGATTTACGACTTCGAAACGGAATATGAGCTGGGGCAGGATAACGTCCGGCCATTTGGTCTGGATATTCACAACCCGGTTTTTCTGATCTCGAGTATTTTGATCTTTGCGTTCGTTCTGATCGCATTGGCCAACCAAGAGGCTGCGGCTTCTTTCTTCGGCTGGCTCCGGCCTTGGCTGACCAGCACCTTTGACTGGTTCCTGGTTCTTTCGGTTGACGCCATCACCCTGTTCTGTCTGGTTCTGATCATTCTGCCGGTCGGCAGTGTTCGGATCGGCGGCAAGGATGCCAAGCCTGACTATTCCTATGCCGGATGGATCGCGATGATGTTCGCCGCCGGTATTGGTATCGGTCTGCTGTTCTTTGGCGTGATGGAGCCGGTTTACTATAACTTTGCCGAAGGCGGGAATGCGCGGCCCTTGGGCATTGATATCGCAGTTCCAGGCAATGAATACATCGGCATCGTCGGCACAATCCACCATTGGGGGCTGGAAGGTTGGGCAGTCTATGCCGCTGTGGGCCTGAGCCTTGCGATTTTTGCCTACAACCTGAATCTGCCGCTGACCCTGCGGTCGGCCTTTTATCCGATCCTGGGCGAACGTGTCTGGGGCTGGTGGGGCCATATCATCGACACGCTTGCTGTGTTTGCGACGTTGTTCGGCCTGACGACCTCTTTGGGTCTTGGGGCGCAACAGGTTGCGGCTGGGCTGAACGAGGTGTTCGGCATTGAACCCAGTCCGACCGTGACCGTCCTGCTGATCATCGGCATCACCATGATCGCGCTGGGATCAGTCCTGATGGGCATGGATGCAGGTGTGAAACGGCTGAGTGAGATCAACATGATCATGGCTGTGGGCTTGTTCCTGTTCGTCATTGTTGTCACCGGCGTTGGCACAGCCATCGCGCGGTATTTCAACGTGATGGTGGATTACGTGACGCACCTTCCAGCGCTGTCCAATCCGTTCGGGCGAGAAGACACCAGCTATTTCCACGGCTGGACGACGTTCTACTGGGCCTGGTGGATCGCATGGTCACCGTTTGTGGGTATGTTTATTGCCCGCATCTCGAAGGGTCGCACGGTGCGAGAGTTCATCCTCTGCGCGCTGCTGGCCCCGACGGCGGTCTGCGCCCTGTGGATGTCGACCTTTGGCGGTGCGGCCATCGACATGCTGAACGCAGGCGGAGCCGAAGGCGTCCGCGCCACCGTAATCGACAGCTACGCCCCCGAAGGCGCGCTGTTCGGCTTCCTGAAAGAGCTGCCGCTTTATGGCATCGTCGCGCCCATCGCGTTGATCCTGATCGTAGTGTTCTTTGTCACCTCGTCCGACTCGGGCTCGCTGGTGATCGACACGATTACGGCAGGCGGCAAGATGGATGCGCCAGTTGTACAGCGCGTGTTCTGGTGCACGTTGGAGGGTCTGGTCGCTATCGCCCTGCTGCTTGGGGGTGGGTTGTCCGCCCTGCAAGGCGCAGCGGTGTCTACGGGGATACCGTTCACGCTGGTGGTTCTGATGATGTGCTACTGCCTGTGGCTGGCGCTGAAATCGGAAAAGGCGAAGATGTAAATACGACCGCTATGAAAATTGAAAACGCCCACCAGATGGTGGGCGTTTTTTGATCCGGTATTAAAACTTGCCGTTGTCATGCGCCATTTCAGACGGGATGGGTGAGACAACATCCCAATGCTCAACAATTTTCCCGTCCTCTACGCGCCACAGATCAAAGAAGGCCCATGGCTCACCGCCCATGATGGCATCGGTGGCCACGAAGACGAAATTGCCCTCAGCTACGGCGAACTGAGGCTCGAACTTAGTGATCACCATGCCTTGCGCGGCGAAAGCGTCGATCGCGGCCATCAATCCGGCCAGACCGTCCTCAATAGAAGGATTGTGCTGCATATAGACCTCTGGGTCCATGTAGGTTGTGACGTTCTCTGGCGCGGCACCGCCCAGCACATCACGCACAAAGCCCAGCACCAGCGCCTTGTTTTCTTGGGTTTTATCGAGGTCGGTAATTTCAACCGGCCCGTCCGTCATGCCACGCCCTGACGCGGTGGTTTCTGGGATGGGTTGCAGATTGTCCCAGTGTTCGACAACCTTTCCATCTTCCACGCGGAAGATATCAAAGGCCGCAAGCGAAGAGGCTCCAAACGCGTCGGCATTGTCATAAGTGTTGTGCAGCACAACCATGTCGCCTTCGGCAATCACACGGTGGGTTGTGGCAGTCATGCCGGATTGTCCAACCAATGGGATCAGCCCCATCAGCCCTTCAGCGCCGGTCGGAACCTGCGGATTGTGCTGGATGTAATCGGCGCTCACCATCTGGCGTGCGGCTTCTGGGTCGTGATCGATAAAAGCGGCTGAGAACAGGGCGAGGACAAGCTCTTTAGGGGTCATGGTCAATTCCTGATGATTCGAGTTGTGCTGATAGTAAGTATTAAAAACGCACCACATTTCAGTTACGCACTAAACAGTCACGAGGTTACTCCTAGGATACTCCATTAAAAAACATAGCCTTGCGATTATTTCGGGAGGTTCTATTGTTGTTATAAGTTACTAAACCGCACCAGAGGTCCTCATGCTCCCCATTGGCGTCAACAGCAAGGCCGAAGCGTCCAACTGCTCGATCCGTTCGGTTCTGTCCAACGTCACCGGCAAATGGCGGATGATCACCATTTTGGCCCTTGAGGATGAGCCGAAACGGTTTGGAGAGCTCAAACGCTGTATTGGGGACGTGACGCAACGTGTGTTGACCGAAAACCTGAGAGGGTTGCAACGGGATGGGTATCTGACTCGCACTGTCGATCCCGGCCCGCCTGTTGCGGTTTCTTATGCGCTGACACCTTTGGGTCGCGACCTGTTGGAGCTGCTCAAGCCGCTTGTCTATTGGTCACACGAACAAATGGATCAGGTCAAATCCGCGCGCATGGAATATGAACGGGCCCACCCAGATTGAGGGCACCTGACTCCCAGCTGGTTGACCTGCACAAAAAAACGCCCGCCAAAGTGACGGGCGTCTGAAATCTGCAAGCGATGCGATCCGACCTTAGCGGCGGATGCCCAGCTTTTTGATCAGGTCCTGATAACGCGCTTCTTCTTTGCCCTTCAGGTAGTCCAGCAGCTTACGGCGCTGAGCAACCATTTTCAGCAGACCACGACGACCGTGGTTGTCTTTTTTGTGGGTCTTGAAGTGCTCGGTCAGGGTGTTGATGCGCGAGGTCAGGATGGCAACCTGTACTTCAGGCGAACCGGTGTCGCCTTCTTTGGTTGCGAATTCTTGCATGACGCGTGCTTTTTCAGCGGCAGTGATCGACATCGGGGTCTCCTTTAAAGGTTAGAGTTGATGGCGCAGGCCGGGATGTCGTCCAGCGCAGGCCCATGGAGAAAACCGCACCGATTCCGATGCGGATGGGCGCGTATAAGCGGATTTTTATCAAATGGCAAAGGGAATCTGCGGGGTCAGACCATCTGCCCATACTGTTCCAGTTGGGCTTCGGTGATCAGTTGGATATCGGCTGCCGTCATCCCTTCGGCACCATACACCTGTGCCACTTCCTGACTGTTGATGATCACCCGTGTAAGATTTGAGTCTTCAGCGTCAGGTTCCACGGCTATTTCAGGCTCGGATTCGTTCTCCCAGGTGACAAGCAACTTATCCTCACCCGGCTGGAACCCCATGACGGTAATATCGTCTTCACCTTGTCCCACCACAATGTCATCGGCCCCCTGACCACCCGTCACGACGTCACCGCTGCCGGCAACAAGAGTGTCATTGCCGGCACCGCCATTCAGGAAATCTTGCTCGGCTGCACCCTCTTCGATGCCGAATACAAAATCGTCCCCGTCGCCGCCAAAGATCGCATCCTCGCCTGCATCTCCGGTCAGGACATCATCCCCAAATCCGCCCTGTAGTGCGTCATCATCAGCCCCACCTGCCAAAGTATCATCGCCCTGCCCACCATAGAGCTCATCTTCGCCCTCGCCTCCGTCCAGAGTGTCGTCGCCGAAATGCCCGAACAGAGCGTCATTGCCCGTGTCCCCAAACAGCAGGTCATCATCCGCTTCGCCATGCAGGACATCGTTGTCCCGCCCGCCATAGATGGTATCTATCTCGTCGCCGCCATGCAGGACGTCGTCCCCCTGGCCCCCGTGGATCGTATCTTCACCGCCGTAGCCGTTGATCTGATCCACGCCGTCCCCTCCGGTGATGATGTCCGGGCCGTCTTCGAATTCGGAAAGGACGATACCGGTGGACAGGGGTTCGACCTCGGTTTCGACGGAGTCTTCGACGTTTTCGCCGATTTCCAGAAATTCCCCGGTTTCGGCTTCGGTCGGCGGCTCATCTTCGGGAATGTCTTCTGACGTGCCCTCGTCTTCGATCAGCATGTCGCTCATCGCGTAGGCTGCACCGCCAATGGCGGCCAGTCCGATCAATCCGGCCAGAAACATGACACTCCTCCGATAGCAGAATGCTCCGAGGATGAGTGTTTCATGCCGGGGACAGCGGCGTCAAAGGCAAGTCTTTGAAATGGTTAATACTTTATCACCACCGCTCGGGCTGCTGGGTGTAGGCGATGTAAAGGGGGTGTTTGGGGTGCCCGTCTTTGGTCAGCCCCAGATGGAACAGGGGTTGTCCGGTCGCCCTCAACAGCTGTTCAACTGCCGGACCACGGTCCAGATGTGCGCCATGGGTGCCCCAGGCGGCGACGACCTGATCGGCCCAGTCCACGCCGTCCAGAATAGCTTTGTCATTCGCAGGCCCGACCGGATCGGTTGCGGCGCGCATCTTGCGCGGGTCAGTGTCGCGCCAGGCAAAGATGTTGGTCACCTGAAACGCGCCAAACCCTAAGGCCCGCGCACGCCGTTCGCAGCGCTCCACCGTGGGGTCGTTCTGCACCTCGGTCGCAGTCGAGGGGTTCAGCATAACAAACAGCGCTTTTCGGCCTGTCGAATCCCATATGCGGGTCAGGCTATAGCGATAGTTCTCGCAATCGGAATAGACGGCGGTTGAGGGCGCATCGCCCTTGGTATGTGTTCGGGTGATCATGCCAACCGCCTAGCACGTGTTTCAGGAAACGAACACCCGGCTGGGATGCAGCTCGCCTGATTTGTAGACACCCACAGCCACCGCTTTACCATCCAGCGAGGCCCAGGCTTCATCGCCGTATTCGACGTCTGATGCCAGCACCATGCCGGGATTGCCGTTGCGCAGGCGAGTGGCACCCTCAGGGGTGCATTTCAATTCGGGCAGGTCCGACAGGCCGGTTTCCAGCGGGTGCAGATACGCGTCCAGTGCAGTGGTCTTGGCCATATCGTCGATCTGTTCGATGGTCAGCCCGTCTTCAGCTTCAAACGGGCCGGACCAGATGCGGCGCAGTTCCTTGACGTGGCCGTGGCATCCAAGTGCCTCACCCAGATCGCGCGCGATTGAGCGCACATAGCCTCCTTTGCCGCAGGTCATCTCTAGCACAACGTGGTCTTCGTCCGGTCGGTCGACAAGGATCAGTTCCTCGACCCAAAGGGGGCGGGCGGCCAGATCCACATCTTCGCCATCGCGGGCCAGTTTATAAGCGCGCTGGCCGTCGATCTTCACGGCAGAAAACTTAGGCGGAACCTGCATGATGTCGCCCAAAAACGGGGTCAGCGCCTGTTTGATGTCCTCATCCGAAGGGCGCGCATCGCAGCTTGCGATCACTTCGCCCTCGGCATCGTCGGTATTGGTTGCTTGACCCAAACGCACAGTGAACGTGTAAGCCTTCAGCGCATCGGTGATATAGGGAACGGTTTTGGTCGCTTCACCCAAAGCCACGGCCAGAACGCCAGTAGCCTCTGGGTCCAGTGTGCCCGCGTGGCCTGCCTTTTTGGCGTCCATCGCCCAACGCACCTTGTTGACCACCGACGTAGAGGTCATGCCCGCAGGCTTGTCCACAACCAGCCAACCGGAAATTTCGCGACCCTTGCGTTTGCGTCCCATCTTGCACCTTGCCTTTTGCTGAGGCGCGCGGGTTAACGGATCACACCCGCCCTGTCAATTTGCAGGCATGTCCTCAACTACACCCACAATCGGTCCCAAGGAGAATCCCAGATCCGAGCGATTGCCTGCCCGGTCATACATCCGTGAGATATTGCCATCCAGAAATAGCGCGTTTGGGGTGTTCAGAACATCGCGAAACAGGCTGCCGAATTCGTGGAAGGTGACATAATCCTCTGAGATCGCAAAAACGGTCCGCGTGCCATCGGCGCTCGTGCCAACACCGTTGCGGATATAGCGCGAGGTCGAATCAGGCAGAAAGCGCGGGTGCAGTCCGCCGTCGATCACCAGCATTGGGCCGGATTGGGTGGCAAAGCGGCAGGTGGGGGCCTGGTCGACGAAATCCAGTGTCTCGAACACATCGGCGCGCCCGTCACGGATGCAGAACACGCCATTGGGCAGCAGGCCGAAGTTGCCGGGGCCGGGGTTCGGGATCACCCGCATCTGCTCCTGCCCATCCTCGACATAATGGCCGACGGGCGAGCGGTCGTCGTGATACATGCCGGCGTTCATCGCAAAGGCCAGCCGTTTGCCCTCGGGTTCAAGCGTCTCGTTAACCGATGAGAAATGCCCCAACACTTCGCCGTCTTCACCATTCAGAAACAGGCGCAGATCTGCTGCAGTCGCATCGACCTCGCAGACGGTGTAGCGCAGATCCTCATGAGTCACCTTTTCGCAGGTCACCGCAGAGGCTTGCGCGGCCCATAAAGCCGCGCCCAAAATGGTCAGTGCCCGGATCACTCGTCCAGATCGCGGCGCACCGCGTCCTGCTGGAACATGCGGCGGGTGTCGTCCAGACGGTCAAACGTGTCATCCAGACGGAACCGCAGATCGGGCGAGAACTTCAGGTTCAGTTTCTTGCCGATCACGCGTCGTAATTCGCCTTTATTGCGGGCCAGCAGGTCGATCACGTCCTCTTGCCCTTTGCCGCCCAGAGGCAGCACATAGGCGGTGGCGATTTTGAGATCGGGCGAGGTACGGACCTCACCCACGGTGATTGACATGCGGTTCAGGTCGGGGTCGTGGACATCTCCGCGCGCCAGAACTTCGGACAGGGTGCGACGGATCAGTTCGCCGACACGCAGCTGTCGTTGGGAAGGGCCGGGGCCATCGTGGAATTTGTTCTTTGCCATATCTCCGATCTAAGCCCAAAGCGGGGCTTTGCCAAGCGGGCGCGAACGGGGTAGGAGGCTTTGAGCCGACTTAGCGAAAAGGACCAGCGCAATGACCCATATTCCGGGGATCGTCATCACAGGGGCTTCGGGCCGTATGGGGCAGATGCTGATCAAGACTGTCACCGACAGCGAACAGGCGCGTCTGGTTGGTGTGGTGGAACGTAAGGGCCATGACTGGATCGGTAAGGATGTGGGCGAGGCCATGGGTGGTCAGGCGCTGGGCGTCACCGTCACCGATGATCCGCTGGAGGCGTTTGCGCAAGCGCAGGCGGTGATCGATTTCACCGCGCCCGAAGCGGCTTTGGAATTTGCCGCTCTGGCTGCGCAGGCGCGTTGTGTTCATGTCATCGGCACTACGGGCATGTCCGACGAACAAATCGCGGCACTTGAACCGGCATCACGCCACGCCGTGATCGTGCGGTCGGGCAATATGAGCCTTGGTGTAAACCTGCTGGTGCAACTGACCAAGAAAGTCGCTGCCGCATTGGATGAAGACTTCGATATCGAGATCATCGAAGGCCATCACCACCTCAAGGTCGACGCGCCCTCGGGCACAGCGTTGATGCTGGGTGAGGCGGCCGCGGAAGGGCGCGGCGTCAATCTGGCGGATGTGTCTGATCGAGGCCGTGATGGCATCACCGGTGCGCGCAAGCGGGGTGATATCGGCTTCCACGCCATTCGCGGCGGCGATATCGTTGGTGAACATGATGTGCTGTTCGCTGCCCCCGGAGAACGCATCGTCCTGCGCCATTTGGCCTCGGACCGCGCGATCTTTGCCCGCGGCGCGCTGAAGGCGGCGCTGTGGGGGCAGGGCAAAGCGCCGGGTCAGTATGACATGGTGGATGTGCTGGGTTTGTAGGCCCTTAGACGGATCGCCTTAAGGCGCTAAGGTCAGATCATGCGGATCCTGAAATCGCGTGTGGCAATCGGATTGTTGTTGGCAGTGTTCTATCTGACGCTGCTGCCGTTTGTGCTGCATGGATTTGGTATGATCAGCATTGGGCTGTCGCATGATGCGCCTGCGCAAAGCTATTTGTTTGCAGACGGTCAGAGCGTCGGCAACGCGGCGATGATTCTACATATCTTTGCCGGAACGGTGTTGGTAACACTGGTGCCGCTGCAACTGTTCCGCGCCCTTCGGCAACGCTTCAACTGGTTTCACCGCGCCTTGGGTGCTGTGCTGATTGCGCTGGCTCTGATCACCGGGCTGGCCGGGATGACCTATATTCCCCTGCGTGGAACAATCGGTGGTCCAGTCATGACTGCCGGCTTTTTCCTGTATGGCCTGTGCCTGTTTACCTCGGCGCTGATGTTGGCGCGCATGGCGCTTTGCAATGATCGCGCGGGGCACTGGGCCTGGGGGCTGCGGCTGTTCTGGCTGGCGCTGGGATCATGGCTCTACCGGGTGCATTACACACTTTGGTATCTGCTGACCGGCGGGCTGGGGTCAGAGCCCGACTTCTCGGGCCCTTTCGATCTGATTCAGAACTTTGCGTTCTACGTGCCCTATTTGCTTGCGGTGCAGATATGGATCGCGCGCAAACGGTTGGGGCATCAAGGTGTTTTGGTCACAGTTCCTTGATCCTGTCTTCGCGCAATGGGCAGGCCAGGTACACACCGAACTCTTTCCCGATATCAGCGCTGACTCGTGCGTGAACCGCACCCTGTCGGTCTAGGAATCTTTGGTCATCTTCGACCGGGAATATCCCCTCGTGCCAGATGCCCGGATGGATATAGAGGCCACGCGAGCCGTCGCACCAGAACGCCACCACCTTGTCGGGCGTCAGGTTGTCACCGGGCAGAGCGGCGGGGACAATGAAAGGCTTGTTGTCCAATGGCCAAAACATCTGTCCGCCATCGGGGTGATAGTTCATGTGCCAGAGCAATACCTGATCACGAGGCGCGGTTTGCCGATCCGTCTGCGCGGTTTGCGGATCCGTGGACCAGCCAAGAACGTAATGCCCTTTGACGGCTTCGTTCTCGCCATACAGCACGTCGCCTCGCCAGTCACATTTGAACGTGCCTTCGACCCAGCCGCCTTCGTCGCCGGTGCCTTCGTCTATGGGGCGCCAACCTTGTTGCGGCCAGCGGACGATCTCGATTTCAAAGGTCTCGGGGTCATCGACCAGACAGCCATAGCCTTTGACCGTCTCTTCCGTTGCGCGGATCAGAGGAACTTTGTGCCAGGGTAGCGAGGGCTTGGAACTGGCCTCGAAGATGTATTCAGGTGCAGTCATGACGTGCCCAGATGTTTGTCGACCATGCGCTGCACCATGGGTGCGAAATGGGCGAAATCGGGGGTCTCCATATCCGCGCGTTTACCGGCCTCATCCAGATAGCGCACCTGAATGATCTCTTTCAGGTTTGGGTTGGATTCGAATGCGGTAACCTCTTCTTCGCTCATCGGGCCGCCCTGCAGTTCCAGCGTATGAACCGAGGCGGCAGACAAGCGCTGGAAATACTCGGGCTTGGTGGCGCAGAGATACCGTTTGGCCGCCACGTGATAGCGGCAGCAATCGGTGATGACCGAGGGGAAGAACTGTTCCAGCACCTCGGCCCCTGCATCCTCGTGATGGCGGTCTTCGGTATCGTCGGGGTGATAGGTGCCAAATTCGGAGGTGAAATGGCCAATGTCGTGCAGCAACGCGCCGACGATGATTTCTTCAGGCTGGCCGTTCTGCTCGGCGATGGTGGCCCCTTGCAGCATGTGTTGGGCCATGGTGACAGGTTCGCCCAAATATTCCTCATCGCCGCGGCGCTCGAAAATATCACCGATGAACTCTACGATATTGTCACGGTTTAACGTCGAGAAATCGGGTTTCATTCAGCGGCCTCCGGGTGCGTTATTTCCATCGCGGCGAGTGTGGACAGCAAGCCGTCCTTGTCAGCATAGCATCCCTGCAACCAGCGTGAGCCCGCGCCGGAATAGCCCAGCCGCGCATGCAAGACGCGGGTGTTATCGACGATGAAGCTTTCGCCGGGTTCAAGCTTGAACGACACGCCCATAGCAGGGTCGTCGATGATCTCGCCGAATTGACGGTAGGCGGCATAATACGCTTCCATCTGTTCGAAGGGGATGTCCACAAACGGCGCAGTTGAGCGGTTGTTGAAACGGACGCCGATCAACTCTCCGTCCGGAGACAGTTCGATCATCGGACGGCGCGATTGCAGCCAAACCCCGTCTGAACCCTTGTATTCGAACCGCGCCGGGTAGCCGGCCAACAGGGCAAAGCCTTCGGGATTCTGCGCACGCAGCTTTTCGGCCGCGCGGAAACCATCGACCACGATCGAATCTCCGCCTTCGGCAGAATTCTCAAGGCAATACAGGATTTGCAGCGTTGGCACCGGATCGCGATACGGGTTGTCGGTATGCGCCTGCAAGCCAAGTCCGGTATAGGCAAGGTTGGTCGGGTTCACCTCAGTCCGCACTTCGAAATAGGGTCCATAGTTCGTCTCGCGTACATAGCCGAACAAATCAGCCACTTTCAGCAGCGATTCAGGTTCGGTCGGGCCACCTGTTAACTTGGCAAACCCGAATTCCGCGACGGCTGCCAGCCAATCACGCTTGGCGGTCGGGCTGACGTGAACTTCATTCCAGTCGCCGCTGGGTGCATTGATGCCGCTTTCCCACGTGGTGATGCCCGGGGCGATGCGACCAAACGCGTTTTCCTGATCGCGGTCATAGATTTGGTCTGCCAACCATTCGGCGGGGAAGACCACGGTCTTTTCCTCGGGCTGGAACGTGATCTTCAGATCGCCAGAAACAACCTCGGCCGCGCTGATTGAGACGTCGGACGGAATGTCGCCGATCGTGATCAGGCGCTGACCGTTTCCGGGTGAGCGGGTCTCAGGATCAAGCGCGTTGTCGCGCAACCAGATCGCGTGAAAGCGGGCTTCGGCTCCGGTGTCGAATGCGACGGTCACGACCGAAGCGTCATAAGTGGCGGTGCGCAGCATTGGGGGGTCTCCTGTTCGGCGCGAGCTTTGGTTGAGCAGATACGCCGTTCATGGCATTACGACAATTAATCCTTATTTCCGCTGAGGCTTGGAAAAACTTATGGCTAAGAAAAAGATCGGACTGCCGCCGCTGGACTGGTTGCGCGTGTTCGAAGCTGCGGGGCGTTTGGGTGGATTCTCGGCTGCGGCCAAAGAGTTTGGTTTGACTCAGGCCGCTGTAAGCCAAAGGATCGGTAATCTCGAGGCATGGCTGGGCCGGTCTTTGTTCGTGCGCGAAGCGCGGGGCGTGTCGCTGACGGTGGAAGGCGAGAGCTATTTGCCTTTGGTGCAAGACAGCTTGCAGGCGTTAGAGCGCAATACCGAGGATCTGTTCGGAAAGTCCCCACGAGAGCTGCGCGTCGCCGGATTGTCGTCCAACATTCACGCGCTTGTCCTGCCGGCCTTGCCAGCGTTTCAAAAACTGCGGCCCGGGGTTCGGGTGCTGACCGATTCAGGGGCACGCCGGTCGACTTTGGATGAAGAGCGGACCTGGCTGCAAATCCGATATGGCCGTGGCATTTGGGCCGGGCGCGATGCGGCCTTGATCGCGCATGAGGTTCTTGTGCCTATGGCGGCACCGGGAATCGAGTGGGGTGCGCCTTTGATCGATTTGCGCGGAGAACGCCCCGGATGGCGGGAATGGGCCCAGAAATGCAATCAGGAGGATGCACCGCCGTCCCAAATCAGTTTTGATTCGATGGAACACGCGATCTCGGCAGCGCGGCGCGGGCTGGGAGTAGTGCTGGGATCGGTTCCTCTGGCTTTCGCCGACCTTCAAGAGGGCCGGTTGCGCAGAATGGGCCTGCCGGAATTGCAAACCAAAGACGGGTACTGGCTAACCTGGCCCGAAGATCGGGCGAAGTCCAAAAAACAACGCGCATTGATCGAAGACTTTTTACAGGCGCTGCGCGGCTGAGCGCTTAGAAATCGATGGCGATGCCCTTCTTTTCCCAATCGCCATAGCGGGCCGGGTCCGGTCCGTCGCGCCCGCCCAGTTCCTTGGGCAACGCCTTGGCCTCAGCCTCGGCTTTGCGCCGACGTTCTTCCGCTTCGGCCAGTGCGCGTTGGGCGGCTGGGGGCAGGTCTTTGCGGTCGTCACTCATGACATCGGGTTCCTTTCCGTGCTGTGTCTTGATATACGCCCGCGTCCGCCATTGGCAATGCGGGCGCAAGTCACAGTAAGGCGGTACCATGGCAAACAGCGCAACAGCAGCACGGCGCAGCGCAATCTATCTTCTCGATCAGGTTCTGGGTGAGGGTCGCCTGTTGTCCGAATGTCTCGCAGCGGGTGCATTGGACAGGCTGGGGCCTGAAGATCGCGCGCGTGCTCAACGGTTGGCGTTGGAGACCTTGCGCGGGCTGGAACGCGCCGACAGGTTGCTGGACAATCACTTGAATCGCACGCCTGCTCTGACAGTCCATAACGCGCTCAGGCTGGGCGCAGTCGAGCTGTGTAACGGTGAAGCGGCGCATGGTGTGGTGAATTCCATGGTCGAGATCATTAGCCGTTCGCGCAAGCATGGGCGTCTGAAGGGCCTGGTGAATGCGGTTCTGCGCAAGGTGGCCGCCGAAGGCCCTGAAGCCTGGCCCAAAATGCGTGTCCCGCGTTTGCCGGAATGGCTTCGCGATCCCTTGACTATGGCGTGGGGCGCGGGTGCCGTGGCTGGAATGGAACAGGCGCATTTCACAGGCGCACCGCTTGATCTGACTTTGAAGCCGGGGTCGAATGGTCCCGCGGGCGACGTGCTGCCGACAGGCTCAATTCGTCTGCAGGATGCCGGTCAGGTTTCGGCCCTGCCGGGATACAAAGCCGGGGACTGGTGGGTGCAGGATGCGGCGGCTGCCTTGCCTGTTCGCGTCCTGGCCCCGAAGGCCGGTGAGAACGTGCTGGATCTTTGCGCTGCGCCCGGTGGCAAAACGATGCAACTGGCTGCGGCGGGGGCGGATGTCACCGCGCTGGATGTTTCAGAAGCTCGGATGGAGCGGGTACGCGAAAACCTTGCACGGACGGGTCTGACAGCGCAGGTCATTGTCGGCGATGCGCTGGAACATGAAGGTCAGTATGACGCGATTCTGCTGGACGCACCGTGTTCGGCAACAGGTACAATAAGGCGGCACCCGGATTTGCCTTTCGCCAAGGATGGGTCTGAATTTGGCGGCTTGATCGAGCTTCAGACGCAGATGCTGGCCCATGCATGGGGTTTGCTGAAACCCGGCGGGCGTCTGGTTTATTGCACCTGTTCTTTGTTGCCGGACGAAGGTGAAGTGCAGATCGAAGAGGCGCTGGAGATGTATTCCGACATGAGCGTGGATCGCGACGCAGTGAACATATCAGGTGTTGATACGGATTGGATAACAGAAGAAGGCGGCCTGCGTCTGCGGCCTGATTATTGGCCGGATCGCGGTGGCATGGACGGGTTCTACATCGCCTGTCTGACCAAATCCGCCTAAGCGCACGCTTTTCGATGACTTGACGATCGGCGCGGTCTATCGTTGGGTCTCAAGCGCCAGCAGAGCGCAAGGGGCAGAGTAACACACGTCATGTCGAACTCGGACACCATGACCAGTCGGTGGATGCGGTTTCAGAACCGTTTCTACGCGCGCCTGAGCCAGCGGCAAAAGGCGGTCACGGGGTTTGTCGCGCAACCGGATCCGCGCACTGTGGGCTCGTTTGCGCGTGGTCGGCAACTGGTTGCCGGAAACCTCTTGTTCGCCGGGTACCTGGTCGAGGCGGAAGACACCGGATTGTGGGACGTCGCAGCCCCCAGCGCAGGTTTCGATGATGAACGCCATGGTTTTGCCTGGCTGGACGATCTGGCTGCGGTTGGAGACATGCGCGCACGCGAAAAGGCGCAGCGCTGGGTTTTTGGCTGGATCGAAGCGCATGGTCGTGGCCAAGGTCCCGGCTGGGTGCCTGATCTGACCGGTCGGCGCGTCATGCGCTGGATCAACCACGCGATTTTTCTGTTGCGTGGGGCAGATGACAGGCAAAGCAAGTTGTTCTTCCGCTCCCTGGCGCAACAGACATGGTTTCTGTCCAAACGCTGGCAGGCGGCGACCCCCGGCCTGCCCCGATTTGAAGCTTTGGCGGGACTGGTTCAGGCCGGGCTGGCGTTGGAAGGGCTGGAGCATATGGCCGATCCGGCGTTGCGGGCGCTTGCCAGCGAATGTGATCGGCAGGTGGACGCGCAGGGTGGTATTCCAACGCGCAACCCAGAGGAGTTGCTGGAAGTTTTCACACTGCTGAGTTGGACGACGGCGGCGCTGAATGATCTGGGGCGCGGAGCGCCTGTCGCGCAGGTCAATGCAATCAAGCGGATCGCGCCGACCCTGCGCAGCTTGCGCCACGCGGATGGTGCTTTGGCGCGGTTCCACGGTGGTGGGCGCGGAGTCGAGGGGCGTCTGGAACAGGCCCTAGCCCAAAGCGGCGTCAAGCATAAGGCGGCGACCGAATTGCCGATGGGCTATGCGCGCCTGTCTGCTGCACGTACCACAGTAATCGTGGATTCCAGCGCACCGCCCACTGGTGCGGCCTCGTTCAATGCACATGCCTCTACGCTGGCGTTCGAGTTGACCTCGGGGCGGCGTCCGTTGATCGTGAATTGCGGGTCGGGGGCCAGCTTCGGGTTGGAATGGCGACGCGCTGGGCGGGCAACGCCCTCGCATTCGACATTGTGCCTGGATGGGTTTTCCAGCGCGCGGTTGGCCAATCCATTGCCGGGCCGCGAAAGTCAGGCGTTGGTGGATGCGCCACAGGACGTGCCAGTTGATTTCGAGGACGCGTTTGAAGGCATCCGCTTCATGGCCGGTCATGACGGATATGCCAAAGTGTTCGGCCTGACCCATGCCAGGACTTTTGAGTTGCGGTTCGATGGCCGCGAGCTTGCGGTCGAGGATATTTTGCTGACTGCGACCGACAAGGCGAAGCGCCAATTCGACAAGGCGATGGACGCCTCAGCGCTCAAGGGGATCGGGTACGATATCCGTTTTCATCTGCATCCTGACGTGGATGCCGCGCTGGATTTAGGCGGGGCGGCGGTGTCCATGGCGCTCAAAAGCGGTGAGATCTGGGTTTTCCGTCATGATGGCATTGGAAAATTGTCCGTCGAGCCAAGCGTTTACCTTGAAAAAGGGCGATTAAAGCCACGCGCGACAAAACAGATCGTTCTATCCGGGCGCGCAATGGAGTATGCGACGCGCATCCGGTGGACGCTAAGCAAGGCGCAGGACACAGCCTATGCCGTGCGCGATACGCACCGGGACGAGCCAGAATTCGACTGACGCCAAAAGGACCTTTGGACCCATGACCGATCTTCACCCCGTGCGCCGCGCGCTGCTTTCCGTATCCGACAAAACCGGGCTGATCGAGCTGGGCAAGGCGCTGGCCGAGCGCGGGGTCGAACTGCTGTCGACCGGCGGCACGGCCAAGGCGCTGCGCGATGCCGGGCTTGCGGTGAAGGACGTAAGCGAAGTCACCGGCTTCCCTGAGATGATGGATGGTCGGGTCAAGACTTTGCACCCGATGGTGCATGGTGGGCTGCTGGCGTTGCGCGACAACGACACTCATGTTGCTGCGATGACCGAGCACGGGATTGGCGCGATCGATCTGCTGGTTGTGAACCTTTATCCGTTTGAGGCCACCGTCGCCAAAGGCGCCGATTACGATGAATGTGTCGAGAACATCGACATTGGTGGCCCTGCAATGATCCGCGCGGCGGCCAAGAACCATGCCTTTGTGAACGTGGTTGTGGACGTCGAGGATTACGAAAAATTGCTGGGCGACATGGATCAGCACAACGGTGCAACTTGCCCGAAATTCCGGCGTAAGCTGGCACAGAAAGCCTATGCCCGTACAGCTGCCTACGACACCGCCGTGTCCAACTGGTTGGCTGACGCGCTGGAACTTGAAGCACCTAAACGCCGTGCCTTTGCAGGCGAATTGAAGCAGACCCTGCGCTATGGCGAGAACAGCCATCAACAGGCTGCCTTCTATACGGACGGGACCAACCGCCCGGGTGTGGCCACTGCCGTGCAGCATCAGGGCAAGGAACTCAGCTACAACAACATCAATGACACCGATGCGGCGTTTGAGCTGGTTGCTGAATTTGACCCTGCTCAGGACGCGGCTTGTGCTATTATCAAACATGCCAACCCTTGTGGGGTGGCCACAGGCGCGACGTTGCTTGAGGCATACAAGGCCGCGTTCGACTGCGACCGCACTTCGGCCTTTGGTGGGATCGTGGCATTGAACCGGCCGCTGGATGCGGAAACCGCGCAAGAGATCACCGGGATTTTCACCGAGGTCGTGATTGCCCCCGGAGCATCTGACGAAGCCAAGGCAATCTTTGCGGCCAAAAAGAACCTCCGCCTGCTGACGACCGAGGGTCTGCCAGACGTGACCGCCGGTGGTAAAACCGTTCGTCAGGTGGCTGGTGGTTTGCTGGTTCAGGACAAGGATAACGGGTTTGTCGGCATGGATGATCTGAAAGTCGTCACCAAGAAAGCCCCGACGGACGAACAGATGCGCGATCTGCTTTTTGCTTGGAAAGTGGCCAAACACGTCAAGTCCAACGCCATTGTCTACGTCAAAGACGGTGCAACCGTGGGCGTGGGTGCGGGTCAGATGAGCCGGGTGGATTCGGCCCTGATCGCCGCCAAGAAAGCCGAACGGATGGCGGATGTGCTGGACCTGCCTCAGCCGCTGACCATCGGATCTGCTGTCGCCTCTGACGCCTTCTTTCCTTTCCCTGACGGTCTGATGGAAGCCGCCGAGGCCGGTGCAACCTGCGTCATCCAACCCGGTGGCTCCATGCGCGACGACGAGGTGATTGCTGCTGCGGATGAGGCCGGTCTGGCCATGGTCTTCACCGGTATGCGGCATTTCCGTCACTGATGCGGTCTGGCCTGCTTCTCTGGGCGGCGATTGCCGCCTTTGCGATCGACCAGATCAGCAAGTATCTGGTCGTTCACGTTATGCGCGTGGCCGAACAACCCGGTGGTATCGACGTTCTGCCCCCGCTGCTGGTTTTCAAATACGGCGAGAATCGCGGTATCAATTTCGGTCTGTTTCAGGGGAATTCCGACGCCGCGCGTTGGGTGCTGATCGGTATCTCGATTGCGATCTGTGTTGGCGTTCTCATCTGGCTCAGCCGTACAGCCGCATCAAAACTCATGCTCTTTTGCGCAGGTCTGTTGATAGGCGGTGCGCTTGGAAACGTGGTGGACCGGCTGTTATACGGCTATGTGCTGGATTTCCTGAACATGTCATGTTGCGGCATCAACAACCCGTTTGTGTTCAACCTTGCTGATGTGTTCATATTTGCAGGCGCTTTGGGGTTGGTTCTGTTCGACAGCAAAAAGCCCTCGTGACGCGCGGAATTATATGAGATAAAAGCGCCAGAAACAGGTTGGAGAAACCAATGCGGATGCCGCGCGCCATATTTGTTCTGACTGTTGTCGCAGCGGTTGCGGCATGTTCGAATCCCGGTCTGCGGGATCTGGCGCCTCCGGGGCAGGGTCCGGATGAGTTTTCGGTCTTGCCGGTCAAACCGCTGACGCAGCCTCAGGATTATGCGTTTTTGCCTGCACCCACACCGGGCGGTGGCAACCTGACAGATCCGAACCCCAATGCCGAGGCCGTTGCCGCACTTGGTGGAAACCCTGCCGCGTTGAACCCAAATGCGGCGGTACCGTCGTCCGACGCAGCACTGGTCACAGCCTCCAGCCGGTATGGCGTCGCGCCTGATGCCCGCCAGGTTGTCGAAGCCGAAGATGCCGCGTTCCGCAAGCGCCGTGGTCGTTGGACCGGATTGCGCCTGTTCCCGGTGGATCGCTACGGTCAGGTCTATGAACGGCAATCGATCAATCCGTACGCGGAAACCGATGCAGCCCGTAGTGCCGGTATTGAAACGCCGTCCTCTCCTCCGAATGAATAATTCTTAACTTTCCGTCATCGGGCTTGAACCCGGGCCGCACCACCGTAGTTTGAATACCAGAAACGAAACGGAGGATGCCCCATGGTTCGGGCCCTAGCCCTGTCGGCTGCCCTTATCGCTGCCACCCCGGTCTTGGCCGAGGGCGGAAAAGAAGCGGTTACCACATTCACTTTGGACAACGGCATGGATGTCGTCGTCGTCGAAGACCACCGTGCACCAGTTGTGCAACACATGGTCTGGTATCGCGCCGGATCTGCGGATGAACCGGTGGGGACATCCGGGATTGCGCACTTCCTGGAACACCTGCTGTTCAAGGGCACCGATACGCTTGCTCCGGGCGAGTTTTCGGCCACAGTTGCGGCCAATGGTGGCAATGACAATGCGTTCACCTCATACGACTACACCGCGTATTTCCAGCGCGTCGCGACTGATCGGCTTGAGTTGATGATGCAAATGGAATCCGATCGGATGCGGAACCTTCGCCTGAGCGAAGAGGATATCCTGACCGAGCGTGATGTGATCCTTGAAGAGCGTAACCAAAGGACCGAGAACAACCCGCGCTCTTTGTTTGGGGAACAGATGAACGCCGCGCAATACCTCAACCACAGCTACGGCGTGCCGATCATTGGCTGGAAGCACGAGATGGAAGAGTTGGACATGGAGGATGCATTGTCATTCTACCAGACTCATTATGCGCCCAACAACGCCATCCTTGTGGTCACAGGCGATGTCGTACCTGATGAGGTCCGCGCGCTTGCTGAACAGTATTACGGTGTGATCCCGGCCAACCCGGACTTGCCCGAGCGGATGCGGGCGCAAGAACCGCCTCAAACGGCCGAACGGCGACTGACTTACAAAGATCCGCGTGTAGCGCAGCCCTATGTGCAGCGCAGTTATCTGGCCCCCGAACGCGATCCGGGTGAACAGGAGAAGGCGGCCGCCCTGTTCCTGTTGGCCGAACTGCTGGGTGGCAGCACCACGTCTTATTTGAATGAAAAACTCCAGTTCGATCAGCAAAAAGTCGTGTATGCAGGCGCATTCTACCGCGGTGTCTCGCTGGATGACACGACCTTCGATTTGCTGGTTGTTCCGGCGCAGGGTGTGTCGCTGCAAGAGGCCGAAGATGCCATGGATCAGGCGGTCGCTGATTTTATCGCTGAAGGTGTGAAAGAAGACGATCTGAACCGCATCAAGATGCAACTGCGTGCGTCCCAGATTTATGCCCGCGACAATGTTGATGGGATTGGCAACCGGTATGGCCGCGCCCTGACCAGCGGTTTGACGGTCGAGGATGTGCAGGCTTGGCCCGACATTCTTCAGGCCGTGACCGGAGAAGAGATCATCGCCGCTGCCCGCGAAGTCCTGCAACCTGAAACATCTGTCACGGGCTGGCTGATGCGTGATGATGAGGTGACGCAATGAAAAGGTTTCTTACAACGCTGATCGCCTGCGTAATTGCTTTGCCGGCCCTGGCCGAGATCGAGATCAAAGAGGTGACTTCACCTGGCGGGATCAAAGCCTGGCTGGTTGAAGACCATGCAATCCCCTTCACTGCGTTGGAATTGCGGTTCCGTGGCGGGACGTCGCTGGACGATCCGGACAAGCGCGGGGCCGTCTATTTAATGAGCGGCCTGATCGAAGAAGGCGCTGGCGAAATGGACGCCCAGACCTATGCCCGCGAACTGGAAGCACTGGCCGCGTCTTTCTCGTATGATGCGGGCGATGATACCGTTTCGATTTCGGCGCGATTTCTGACCGAAAACCGGGATGAGGTGGTCGACCTTTTGCGTACCACGCTGCACGAACCGCGTTTCGATCAGGATGCGATTGAGCGCGTACGTGCTCAAATCCTTTCAGGATTGCGTTCGGACCAGACCGACCCGAATGAGATTGCTGGCCTGAACTTTGCTCAGATGGCCTATGGCGATCATCCTTATGGGTCTGAAGGGAAGGGCACGATCGAAAGCGTCTCGGCCCTGACGCGGGATGACGTGGTGGCCGCGTATGACAGCGTCTTTGCCAAGGACCGCCTGTATGTCGGGGCGGTGGGCGACATTACGGCGGAAGAACTGGGCACGTTGCTGGACAAATTACTCGGCGATTTACCGGAAACCGGGAAACCCATCCCTGACAAAGCCGATGTGACCATTCCGGGTGGCGTCAGCGTCGTCGAGTTCGACACGCCGCAATCCGTGGCCCTGTTTGGTCATGCCGGGATTGATCGGGATGACCCGGATTTCTTCGCTGCGTTTGTTTTGAATCACATTCTTGGTGGGGGCGGGTTTGAAAGCCGTCTGATGCAGGAGGTGCGTGAAAAACGTGGTCTGACATATGGGATCGGAACCTATCTGGTGCCCAAGGATCTGGCATCTGTCTATCTTGGGTCAGTTTCGTCGGCCAATGACCGCATTGCCGAGGCGGTTGAGGTGATCCGTGACGAATGGGCCAGGGCAGCGACCGAAGGCGTAACCCAGAAAGAGCTGGACGATGCCAAGACTTATCTGACTGGTGCATATCCGCTTCGGTTTGATGGCAACGGGCGGATTGCCGGGATCATGGTCGGGATGCAGATGGAAGACCTGCCAATCGACTATATCGCAACCCGCAACGACAAGGTGAATGCCGTAACGCTGGAAGACGTAAACCGCGTTGCGTCCGAATTGCTGGACCCGGACGGGCTGCATTTTACCATCGTCGGAAAACCTGTCGGTCTTGAGACCACAAACTGAAAAGAGGGGTGAGCGTGTCTCACCCCTTTTTCACGCTGCGCAGCATCTCACCCATCATCTGTCCAAACTTGCCCGAGCCGCGTTGATACAACGCGCCATCCACGGCCAGAACCGTGCCGCTGATATAGCTGGCCAGATCCGAGCAGAGGAACAGGCAGGCATTGGCCACGTCCTGAGGCTGACCCCAGCGGCCCAACGGTACATCGCGGCGCAGCGCCTCACCGGCATCCGGGGTAGGGGCCAGACGTTTTGCGCCCTCGGTGCCTTCGATGAACCCCGGCACGACCGAGTTCACGCGGATCCCTTCGACACCCCATTCCATCGACAGCGTCCGGGTAATCTGATCAACCCCTGCCTTCGCGGCACAGACATGGGCTTGGCCTTCATAAGGCAGGTAAGATTGCGGGGCCGAGATGTTGATGATGCTGGCACCGGGGCGTTTCAGGTAAGGGTAGGCCCCTTTCATCACGTGGATCGTGCCCATCAGGTCAATGTCGATCACCGTTTTGAACGCGTTGACTGACATCTCGGACGCCAGCGCCGGGAAGTTCCCCGCAGCGCCGGACACCAGCACGTCGAAATCGCCATAGGCGTCGTGAAACTGTTTCAGACCAGCGGCCACAGCATCCGGATCACGCACGTCAAAGGCCGCCCCGATGGCGTCCTGTGCACCTGCGGCTTTCAGCGCGGCCACGGTGTCGTCCACCTTTTCCTGTGAACGGCTGGCGACGGCCAGTTTGGCACCCGAGGCCGCAAAGGCCTCGGCTATACCGCGATTGATACCGCTGGTTCCGCCAATGACGATGACGGTTTTTCCTGCAAAGTCCATAAGGGCCTCCCGTGATGCGCGGGGGCCCTACTCGCCGTAGGGCACCCAGATGTTTTTCACCTCGGTCGCAGCCTGAAGGAAGCGGCGGGAATGATCCATGCTCCAGTCAAATGCCGTTGCGTTATTGACCCAGGTCCGTTTCAGGTTCCCGGCCGAGACCGCTTCGACCTCTTTCGAAAGGTCAGTGGACGAGAAGGACCAGACCGCATCGACGTTCAAGTGCGAGGCCAGAGGTTTCGCCAGTTCCGCGTGGCTGCCGGTCAGGATGTTGACCACGCCTGCGGGGACGTCCGAGGTCTCCAGAATCTGGTAGAAATCGGTTGCCGCCAGCGGGTAGGGCTCGGATGCCGCCAGAACCACCCGGTTGCCCATCGCAATCGCAGGCGCCATCACCGAGATCAGACCCAACAGAGGCGCCTCGTCCGCGCAGAGCGCGCCGACGACGCCCACGGGTTCCTTCATGGCAATGGCCACACCCCGGATCGGGACGCCATGCACCTGACCGTCGTATTTGTCGGCCCAGGCCGCCGCGGTGAACAGGCGCTGGATCGAGGTTTCGACCTCTTTCGCGCCATCCTTCTTGCCGGTCATGGCGTCGATGCGCGAGGCGAATTCACTCGTACGGGCTGAGAGGTTTTCACCGATGTAATACAGAATCTGTGCCCGCAGATGGCCGGTGGTCTTGGACCAGCCTTTGGCACCCGCTGCAGCCTCGACCGCGTTGCGCACGTCTTTGCGGTTGGCCAGACCCACATGGCCCAGCAGGCCGGACTTGCCCCAGACGGGTTTGGAATACCCACCATCGGGCCGGGCCTGCTTGCCGCCGACATACATCTTGGCGGTGCGGTCAATCGGGTCGACCGGAGCGCCTTCGCCCATCGTCGCCTCAATCTTCGCCAGAGGTTTGCCCTTGCCCTTTGGCTTGGTATAGGCCGCCAGACCTTCCCATCCGCCTTCGCGGCCAAAGCCACTTTCGCGCACGCCGCCGAAGCCTGCGGCGGCGTCGAACAAGTTGGTCGCATTCACCCAAACCACGCCTGCAACCAGCTTGGGCGCGATGTCCAGCGCAAGGTTCACATTCTCAGTCCAGACTGTCGCGGCCAGCCCGTAACGGGTGTTGTTGGCCAGTTCGACCGCTTCAGCCGGGGTGCGGAAGGTCGAGGAGACCAGCACCGGGCCGAAGATTTCCTCCTGCATCAGCGGGTCGGATGTCTCGAGCCCCGAGATCAGCGTTGGCGGGTAGTAGCAGCCATTTGCGGGCAGTTCACAGGCGGCCTGATGCACGTGACCCACCGTATTGCTTTCGACCATGCCCTTGATGGTCTGCAACTGAACCGGATCCACAACCGCGCCCACGTCGATGCATTTGTCCAGCGGATCACCCACCCGCAATCCATCCATCCGAGCGCGCAGCTTTTCGTGGAACCGGTCGGCGATACCTTCCTGCACCAACAGGCGAGAGCCCGCGCAGCAGACCTGACCCTGATTGAACCAGATCGCATCGACCAGACCCTCGATGGCACTGTCAATATCGGCATCGTCGAACACGATGTAAGCGGACTTGCCGCCCAGTTCCAACGTCAGTTCCTTGCCCGATCCAGCCGTCGCCTCTCGGATGCGCCGACCCACAACGGTCGAGCCGGTAAAGGCGATCTTGTCTACGTCGGCGTTCACGATCATCTCGCCCACCGCGCCGTCGCCGGTCACGATGTTGACGACACTCTTCGGCAGCCCGGCTTGCGAGCAGATATCTGCAAACAACAACGCAGTCAGCGAGGTGTACTCGGCCGGTTTCAGAACCACCGTATTCCCCATCGCCAGCGCAGGTGCGATCTTCCATGCCAGCATCAACAGCGGGAAATTCCACGGGATGATCTGACCACAAACGCCCAAAGCCTGCGCATCGGGCAACTCGGCCTCCATCAACTGCGCCATGCCTGCGTGGTAGTAGAAATGCCGCTGCGCCAGGGGGATGTCGATGTCCCGCGATTCACGTATCGGTTTGCCGTTGTCCATGCTTTCCAGCACCGCAAACAGGCGTGCGTGTTTCTGCAATAGCCGTGCAATGGCATAGAGATACCGCGCACGACCCGCACCGCCTAGCTTCTCCCATTTCGGCTGCGCTTTGCGGGCAGCGGCCACCGCGGCGTCCACATCAGCCTGTTTCGCCTGCGTCAGTTTAGCCAGCACCTCTCCGGTCGCCGGGTTGAGGCTTTCGAACCCTTTGCCGGGTTTGGTGAATGCCCCATCGATATAGTGTCCGAACTTGTCACCCTGATCGACCAGCCAGGCCAGCGCCTCGGCAGCGCTTTCTGGGGCGGGGCCGTAATCCATGGTCTCGAAGATTTCTTTGACTGTCATAACTTCATCTTTTCCCAAATACTCACTGTCCAGACATTTCAGCAGGCTCAGCCCATCGAATGTCTGTATCCAGCCGAGTAAGCCCCAGTCACATAGTGTTCCAACTGCCGCTCGATGTCGCCCAGCAGAGAAGAGGCACCAAAGCGGAACAGGTCTGGTTCCAGCCAGCGATCGCCCAACTCGTCCTTGATTAGCGACAAGTACACTAGCGCGTCCTTGGCTTTTGAAATACCACCGGCGGGCTTGTACCCAACGCGATACCCGGTGCGATCATAGAAGTCCCGAATGGCGCGGATCATGACCAGCGAAACGGGCAGGGTGGCGTTGACGCTTTCCTTGCCGGTCGAGGTCTTGATGAAATCGGCACCCGCCATCATACAGACCAGCGAGGCGCGGGCGACGTTACGCAGGCTGCCCAACTCTCCGGTCGCCAGAATGGCTTTGACATGGGCATCGCCGCAGGCCACGCGGAAAGCCTTCATTTCATCGTACAACGCCTGCCAGTCCCCTGACAGCACATGACGGCGTGAAATGACGATGTCGATCTCCTCGGCTCCGGCTTTCACGCTTTCCTCAATCTCGGCCACACGCAGGTGGAACGGCGACAGGCCGGCCGGGAAGCCAGTGGATACCGCAGCGACCGGAATGCCGGTGCCTTTCAGGGCATCCACCGCAGTTTCTATCATGTCGTGATAGACGCAGACAGCACCCGTGGTGATCTGCGGCATATCCAGCGCCTGCAAGACAGAAGTCGCAACTGGCTGCCGCGCCTTCGCGCAAAGGCGGCGCACGCGGCCTACAGTGTCATCGCCTGACAGCGTGGTCAGGTCGATCATCGTAACCGCCTTCAGCAGCCACGCCGCCTGATAGTCCTTCTTGACCGACCGCCGCCCGGGAAGGGTCGCAGCCCGGCGCTCAATGGCCGAGGTATTGGCCTGAACGGCGCGGACCCAGTCAAGATCAAGATCTATTCCCGGATTTCGGGGTTCGGTTACTTGCGGCAGATGCGCGGTGCGCACGGGGCTTTCTGAGCTCTGCGTATCCATAGTCACGTCCTTTGGGAGGTTTGCGACAAATTCGCACGGCAGACCGGGGAATGGAAGGTGTTGGATGTATTTGAATGGCAATTTTTTGACCATTTGGACAAAAAGAGCGTGCTTTCTTGCGAATAATTCGCATTAGCGTTGACTTAGTTGCGAATGGTTCTCATATTCAGTCTCAACAGGACGCAAAACTGAGGTCGAAGATGATTCGTCGGAGTTTTCTTGCAGCGTTGGCGCTGGCCTTTTCGATGCCAGTCGCCGCTTGGGCTGAAGCGCCACTCAAAGTGGTCGCGACAACAGGCATGATCGCGGATGCAGCGCGCCAGGTGGGCGGTGATCAGGTTGAGGTCACAGGTCTGATGGGGCCGGGCGTTGACCCTCATGCCTATCGACAGACCCGCAGCGACATCGTTGCCATGACCCGCGCTGACCTGATCCTTTGGCACGGTTTGTATCTGGAAGCGCAGATGGAAGATTTCTTCCACGATCTCGAACGCAAACGCGCTGTGGTCGCAGTGGCCGAAGGGGTCGATAAATCCAAACTGCGTGCCCATGACGATTACGCAGATAAATACGACCCGCATGTGTGGATGTCGCCCGTGCTTTGGCGCGAAGTTGTGCTAGAGGTTCAGGATGCCTTGACCGACGTTCGTCCCGAAGCGGCAGGCGTGTTTGCAGCCAACGCACAGGCCCATCTGGCCGATATTGACCGTTTGGCGGCTTATGCCGAGGATGTCCTGTCTTCGGTGCCCGAGAACAGCAGAGTCCTGCTTACCGCCCATGACGCATTTGGCTATTTCGGTCAGAGCTACGGGTTCGAGGTTCTGGGCATTCAGGGCATCTCGACCCAGTCCGAGGCGGGTTTGAACCGGATCAGCGAATTGGTTGACCTGCTGGTTGACCGCCAAATCACGGCTGTCTTTGTTGAAAGCTCGGTCTCGGATCGCTCAATTCGCGCATTGATCGAAGGCGCAGCGGCCAAGGGGCACAAAGTTACCATCGGTGGTGAGCTTTTTTCGGATGCGATGGGCGCAGAAGGCACCTATGAGGGTACCTATATCGGGATGCTGGATCACAACATCACAGTCATCGGCGGTGCGTTGAACGGCGACGCCCCCGGTCGAGGCATGGACGGCAAACTGTCTGCGGGGTTTTGAATAATGCTGGGTCTGGTCAGCAATGACGGTGTGACGCTTGAGGATCGCGGGCTGGGCGACAGCCCGCTTGCGGTGCGAGGCCTGACCGTTTCCTACGGACAAAAGCCTGCTGTGTTTTCGGTTGATATGACCGTCCAGCCCGGTGCCATGACTGCCATCATTGGCCCAAACGGTGCGGGCAAGTCCACGCTTCTCAAGGCGGCGCTGGGAATCGTCACCCCCTTATCCGGTCAGGTGACGGTATTTGGACGGCCGCTGGAGGCGCAGCGCGCGCGTATTGCCTATGTTCCGCAACGGGCCAGCGTGGATTGGGATTTCCCAACGCGCGTGATTGATGTTGTGCTGATGGGTCTGTCGCGCGAGCTTGGGCTTCTGGGGCGCGTACGTGCCCGCCACAAGGCATGTGCGATGGACTGTTTGAACCGTGTCGGGATGCGGGACTTCGCGGACCGTCAGATCGGCCAGTTGTCCGGCGGCCAGCAGCAGCGCGTGTTTCTGGCTCGTGCTTTGGCGCAAGGCGCGGATCTGTACTTGCTGGATGAACCGTTCGCCGGGGTGGATGCCGCCACCGAGAAGGCCATCATCGCGGTGCTGAAATCTCTGAAAGAGGCGGGTAAGACGGTAGTCGTGGTGCATCACGATCTGGCGACAGTGACCGACTACTTCGACCACGTTTTTCTGATCAATACCCGCAAAGTGGCCGAAGGGCCGGTGTCCGAGGCGTTCACTGCGGAAACGTTGCAAGCGGCCTATGGCGGGCGTTTGGCAACTGCGCAGATCGATCAGATATCGCGCGCGCTGGGATAACACATGATTTGGGACGCTCTGACCCTGCAGCTTGGCTATAACGCCACGCTGGTCGCAGTTGGTGCGACGTTGCTGGGTGTATCGGCCGGTGTGACAGGGACATTCCTGTTCCTACGCAAACGTGCGCTGGTCAGCGATGCCATCAGTCATGCAACTCTGCCGGGCGTCTGTCTGGCCTTTATGGTCTTGGTCGCGCTGGGCGGGGATGGGCGCAATCTGCTGGGCTTGCTGGCAGGATCTGCAATTTCGGCGTGGGTTGGGCTTCTTTGCATGAACTGGCTGACACGCCGCACCCGACTTGCCGAAGACGCAGCAATCGGTGCGGTTCTGTCTGTCTTTTTTGGCTTTGGGATCGTTTTACTGACGATCATTCAAACCATGGGCGTCGGGCGTCAGGCAGGTTTGGAGGGTTTCCTGTTAGGCTCGACCGCCGGAATGCTGTGGGCAGATGCCATGATCATCGCCATCGGTGGTGCGGCGACGCTGCTTCTGGTTCTGATCCTGCGTCGCCCCATGACCCTTGTCGCGTTTGACCCGGAATATGCTGCCGCTCGTGGCTTGCCAATCCATCGCATCGATCTTGCGATGATGGGGCTGGTCATGGCGGTCACTGTGGTCGGCCTGAAAATTGTGGGCTTGATCCTGATCGTGGCACTTCTGATCATTCCGGCAGTCACAGCGCGGTTCTGGTCCGAGCGTTCCGAGCACGTCGTCCTGCTTGCGGGGCTTGCCGGAGGTCTGGCCGGGTACATCGGTGCTGCTATTTCCGCTTCTGCCCCCAACTTGCCGACTGGACCGATCATCGTGCTGGTCAGCTTTGCATTCTTCGTCCTGTCCCTGTTCTGCGCCCCAAAGCGCGGGGTTCTGGCGGCGGTGTTGTGGCATCTGCGCTTCCAGCGCCGGGTGCATATCCGCCAGGGTCTGTTGGCGCTGGCGCAGGGGCAGAAAATTTATGAACCTCTTACGCTGCGTTTGTTGCGCCGTGCAGGGATGGTCCGGCCAGACGGGGTTGCCACGGACTCTGGCAAGGCGCGGGCGGCCAAGGCGCTGCGCGACGAAAAACGCTGGGAGATCGTCCGCGCGGATCAGGCGCATGAGGCGACGGCTGCGCTCTATGACGGGTTACGGGATATCGAAACAGTCCTGACCCGTGACCAGATCGCTGAAATCGACCGTCAAATCGGTGGGCCGCAAGGAGTGCCGGTATGAGTGGTGAAGAATTTGTCCCGCTGTCGTTGACGCCGCTGCTGATTGGCACATTTGCGGCCATTGCCTGCGCCTTGCCCGGCAACTTTCTGGTGCTGCGCAAACAAGCGCTGATTGGCGACGCGATCAGCCATGTGGTGCTGCCGGGTATCGTGGTGGCGTTCCTGGTGACCGGGGCGATATCGACCTGGCCAATGATGCTGGGCGCTGCTGGGGCGGCGATTGTGGCTGTGGTGCTGATCGAAGCCATTCGCCGGCTGGGTCAGATCGAACCCGGTGCCGCCATGGGTGTTGTCTTTACCACAATGTTCGCGGCGGGCGTTTTACTGCTTGAACAAACAGACACCTCGACCGTGCATCTGGATGTGGAACATGCGCTTTACGGCAATCTGGAAAGCCTGATCTGGCTGGACGCAACAGGTTGGGGATCGTTGCTGGATGTCGAAGCTCTTGCGGGTCTGCCACCTGAACTGCCTCGGATTGCTCTGACTCTGGTGGGCGTGTCTGTGTTCACCTTGCTGTTCTGGCGACCACTGAAGATTTCCACCTTCGATGAAGGATTTGCGCGCACGATCGGCATTCGCACGGGTGCTCTGAGCATGGCATTGGTGATAGTAGCGGCCATCGCGGCGGTGGCGGCATTTGACGCGGTGGGCTCGATCATCGTGATCGCCATGTTCATCTGCCCTCCGGCGGCGGCGCGGATGCTGACCAACCGGCTCGAGGCGCAGATTGCCTGGAGCATTGTGTTCGCCACGGCCTCGGCAGTGTCGGGCTATGTATTGGCGGGATACGGCCCCTTGTGGTTGGGCGGGTCGGATGCAGTCAGCGCGGCTGGCATGATTGCCACGATGTCTGGTCTGATACTTGCCGCAGCCGCCATGTTCGGACCGTGCCGCGCGCGGGTCGGGGCGCACACATCTGCGTGATCGGGCATGTTCCCGCCGCACCTATCCGCACGTCATAGGCCAATCTCTGCCCAGATGCCCAAATGATGAATCTTAAGCAGCTTTTAATCTGGTCACATGTTACACGCCGTCCATTCATTAGCTGAATCACACCACTCACTTGGTACGTCCGGGTGGACCTGAGCGCTAAGCCGTTCACGGCCATCCGGACACCCCCTCTCTGATCAAAAGACCTGCGTAAACCAGTGGCAGAATCGTGCGAGCCTGTGCTAGGTCTAGGGGTATGGCGCAGGCAAACCCCAATATCAGCGAAAATCGCCCGGTGATCCGGCAATTGGATGACGCTGCAATCAACAGGATTGCAGCCGGTGAGGTGGTGGAACGTCCGGCCTCTGCCGTGAAGGAACTGGTCGAGAACGCAATCGACGCAGGGGCCACGCGGATCGCCATCGATATTGCGGATGGGGGCAAGACCCTGATCCGCGTCACGGATGACGGCTGTGGTATTTCGGCGGATGATCTGCCGCTGGCGTTGTCCCGCCATGCCACGTCAAAGATTGATGGGTCGGACCTGCTGAACATCCATACCTTTGGGTTTCGCGGAGAGGCGCTGCCTTCTTTGGGTGCGGTCGGGCGTCTGACCATCTCTAGCCGCGTACCGGGTGCCGAGGCGGCGCAGATCCACGTTGCGGGCGGCAAGATGGGCGCGGTCAAACCCGCCGCCCTGCGCGCGGGCACAGTCGTCGAACTGCGCGATCTGTTCTTTGCCACGCCCGCCCGTCTGAAGTTCATGCGCACCGACCGGGCCGAGACGCAAGCCATCACCGATACGGTGAAACGGCTGGCCATGGCCGAGCCATCCGTAACCTTCACGCTGCGCGATGTGTCCGGTGGCGGTGAAGGTCGTGTGACCTTCCGCGCAGATAGCGAGAACGGAGATCTCTTCGATGCGCTCCACGGCCGTCTGGCCCGCGTGATCGGGCGTGAGTTTGCTGAGAATGCGCTGCAAATCGACGCCACGCGCGAAGGCATCCGGCTTTATGGCTATGCTGCCTTGCCGACCTATTCGCGCGGTGCTGCGGTGGCGCAGTATCTTTTTGTTAATGGCCGCCCTGTGCGTGACAAGATGCTGACCGGTGCCTTAAGAGCCGCCTATTTCGATTTCCTCAGCCGGGATCGCCATCCGGCGGCGGCTTTGTTCATCGACTGTGACCCGACGCTGGTGGATGTGAACGTTCATCCCGCCAAATCCGAGGTGCGGTTCCGCGACCCCGGCGTTGCGCGCGGTCTGATTGTGTCCAGCCTGCGCCATGCTCTGGCCGAGGCCGGGCATCGGGCGTCCTCGACCGTGGCCAATGCGACCTTGGGGGCGATGCGGCCCGAACCTGCGCAATCTGCCCCGGCGCGGGTGTATCAGATGGATCGACCTTTGCCAGCAGCGCGGCAGGCGGCGTATCGGGCGCAATCTCCGGGCTTCGCTGAACTGGCTCAGGATTACAGCGGCAGCATTGTCGAGCCCACCCCGGTTTCGCCGATTGCCGAGACAGAAGAACCTCAACCGCAGGACCTGCCATTGGGGGCTGTGCGGGGGCAGGTGCACGAGAATTACATTATCGCGCAAACCGCCGACGGTATGGTGATCGTGGATCAGCACGCTGCACATGAACGGCTGGTTTATGAAAAGCTGAAAACGCAGATGGCGGAAAACGGCGTTGCGGCGCAGGCGCTTCTGATCCCGGAAATCGTGGAGCTGTCTGAAGGCGATTGTGCGCGTCTGATGGCTGTTGCTGATAACTTGACGCGCTTTGGTCTGACCATTGAACCCTTCGGTGGCGGGGCCATCGCTGTGCGTGAAACTCCTGCCATTTTGGGCGAGGTCGATGCCCGCGCGATGATCCTGGATATCCTTGATGAGTTGGCCGATCAGGGTGAAAGCCAGATGGTGCAGGCAAAGATCGAGGCGATCCTCAGCCGAGTGGCCTGCCACGGCTCTGTCCGCTCTGGTCGCCGTATGCGCGCCGAAGAGATGAACGCTTTGCTGCGCGAGATGGAGGCGACGCCGCATTCCGGTCAGTGCAACCACGGTCGCCCGACCTATGTGGAGCTGAAACTCAGCGATATCGAAAGGTTGTTCGGACGCAGTTGATCCGTCGTTCGGAACCAATTAAGAAGATAGAAACAAAACGAGAACATAAAGACTGATATGATCCAGATTGCAGGCACCCAGATCCCAGTAGATGACCCGGTCTTTTTTACCGGTGGCGGGGTTGTCCTGCTGATCCTTTTGCTTTTGTTCCTGTCGCTGCGGGCGGCCAATCGCTCGGCCCGGATGGCGGAACCTCTGGCGCGGCAGATGGCGCATCTGGGACAGCATGTGCAGCAACTGGGGCAGGGGCAGGAACAATTGCGCGGCGGTCTTCAGCATGTCTCGGACACGCAAGCCAATGCGCAAGTGCAGGTGATCCAAACAGTCGAGGCGCGCCTGTCCTCGGTTCAGCAGCAGATGAATGACCGGCTGGCGGACAACGCGATGAAGTCTGCACGCGCGCTGGCCGAAATGCAGGAGCGGATGAAAGAATCGCTGCATGGGTCATCGAAACAGACCGCGACATCCCTGACCCAATTGCAGGAACGTCTGGCCGCGATCGACAAAGCGCAGGACAATATCACCAAACTGTCTGGTGACGTTCTCAGCCTGCAGGATATCCTGTCGAACAAGCAGACGCGCGGGGCGTTTGGCGAAATCCAGCTGACGGACATTGTCTCAAAGGCACTTCCAAGGGACAGTTTCCAGTTGCAGGCTACCCTGTCGAATGGGCGTCGTGCGGACTGCCTGATCCATCTGCCGAACCCGCCCGGCCCTATCGTGATCGACAGCAAATTCCCGCTGGAGGCGTATGAAGCGCTGATCGGCGCGACCAATGACGCTGAGCTGAAAGCGGCGTTGCAGATGTTCCGCAGTACTGTGCGTAAGCACATCAACGACATTGCCGAGAAATACATACTGGATGGTGAAACCGCTGACGGTGCGCTGATGTTCCTGCCGTCCGAGGCAGTTTATGCCGAGCTTCACGCAAAGTTCCCTGAGCTGGTTCAGGAAAGTTTCAGCAAGCGCGTTTGGATCGTTTCGCCGACCACCTGCATGGCGACGCTAAACACAATGCGCGCGATCCTGAAAGATGCCCGGATGCGCGAACAGGCAGGTGCGATCCGCAAAGAATTGGGATTGCTGCACAAGGATGTGGAGCGTCTGGGTGATCGTGTGATCAATCTTGATCGTCATTTTGGTCAGGCGGCCAAGGATATCTCTGAAATCAAGATCAGCGCCGAAAAAGCCGGCCGACGGGCGCAGCGTCTGGACAATTTCGATTTTGAAGAAATCGCACCTGATGCCGCGTCAGACGTTGTGCCTTTGGCGCGTCACGAAGGTTGAGCCTTACTGGATCGACAGGTCCAGGTTGTACCCGACGGTTTTGCCGGTATCTCGGTCATTGCCCATCAGATAGACACGGATCGTATAGTCTCCGTCCTCGGGCAGATTGATTCGGGCTGTATTGCCGTCAATCGACCCATTGTAGATCGCGACCCCGTCACTGCCCGGGGGAAGAATGTTGAAATAAACCACGCCGTTTCCATCGGTGTCACTGACCTGAAGGTCGGCAAACATCTCCTGACCGGCTTTTGCACCCAACACATAGTCGAAGTATTCGTCGCCAGTGACAGCCCCGTTGACCATGGTGCCATAACTGCCGGACTGAAATTGCACCTCTGCGGTCATCTGGGCAAACGCCGCAGGCGCGAAACAAAGCAGAAGGGCCGACAAAAGAAGTTTTCCTGTCATATCTGTTTCCTTTCAAGCTTCGCTTTGGCCGGAACCCACCAGCAGTCAGATGCGCAGGAAGGGCTGGAATAAGCGCGGCATAAGCTTGTTGAATTTCAACGGTGCATCTGTGACTGCAAGACAAATGCAGTCTTCCGAGATATCCGCGACAGGTGTGTGTTCCAAATCCTCGTCAGCGATTTCAACGTCGCCGCGGGCAAAGTGATCCACCTCGTCCGAAAACGCGCCCTGCAGAACCATAGTCAGTTCCATGCCCTGATGACCGTGATCCGGGACCGCAGCACCGGCTGGGATGAACAACAACCGTGCCGTGGCCTCTTTGGTGGTCGGCAGAATGGCCTGCTTCACACCCATTCCAATGGATTTCCAGCGGATGTCAGCGACTGTGCCGCCCACATAGTCCTGCAAGGGGGTTGGCAGAACGGCGCAGCCCGGTCGCGCGGGCTTGGGGGTCGGGGCACCCTGCGCAATTAAGGCCATAGTCGCCGCGAGGGAGGCATCAGACATGGCGACCGAGCCTGCCTGATCATCCAGAACCTGCCCGCCAACGGCGTCAAAGCTCTCGGCCCGTGCGCGGCAATGGTCACACAGGGAAAGATGGGTTGCGACCATCAGATCGAACGCCTCGGGCAGAGTTCCTGCGGCATACGCCATCAGCAGGTCATCTGTCAGGTGATGTTTAATCGACTTGCTCATCTTACTCATCTCAGTTCATCGCGTGGCGCAAGCGGTCCAGCGCCAGCCTAATACGTGATTTGATCGTTCCCAGGGGCAACCCGGTCTGAGACGCAATTTCGCGGTGACTCAGGTCGCCGAAATACGCCTTCTCGATCAGCTCTCTCTGCGCCTCAGGCAACGCCAAAATGGCGGTGCGCAGCTGCGCGGTTTCCTGTTGCAGCGCGATTACGTCGTCCTGGTCAGGCTCGGCCTCGGGTCCCCATCCCAGTTCCTCGGGTTCGGGGCGGCGTTGCTTGCGCAGAACGTCGATGCGCTTGTTCCGAGCAATCGTGAAAACCCACGTGGCTACGGTGGCCCGTGTTGGATCGAACAGATGGGCCTTGTGCCACAAGGTCGCCATCACCTCTTGTGCGCATTCTTCGGCCATGGTGGCATCAGACCCTGATTTCATCAGGAACGCCTTGATGCGTGGCGCGAAGTGTTGGAACAGCTCGGCAAAGGCCGACTGGTCCTGCGCATCCCGGATGCGTTTGACGTGTTCCACCCACTCGGTTCTGGTGTCGCAACTGGCTTTCGTTCCGTTCACCTGTCTACCCTTGATGCGTTTCTTCCCGCGCCAAGGTTGAGGGGCGGCTGTGTCAGCCGCAGGTTCGTCCAAGGTCGCAGTATTGATCTCGGTAAACATAACCACATTACGGGCCGCGCCCCAAGCCGGATCACTTTATCGGGACATTATGATCCAACTCGCGCTATTTTCCGTAACACTACTATACAAATATGGCGGAAAACGATGCTGTTTTAAGCGGTTATGGGCAGGTCTGAAAACACACGATGGCAAAAGAAATAGATCATATCGCGGGCCACACCTATCACGGGCGCAAGGGCGGGATAGAAAACGCGTTTCGGTATTCGGTCGATTACATCCTGTTCGACCCCGAGGCCAAGTTGACAACGCCCCTGTTGTTTTCGCGTGACCGCGCAAACCTCGCCAATTGGCGTATGCGCGATCATGGCGGCGCACCCAGTCAGGGCGAAGGTGCCGCGTGGGTGCGTACCCGCTTTGACGAGATGGCCGTGCCGCAACCGGCGCGGATCATGTTGCTGACCCAGCCACGGGTTCTGGGGCATGTCTTCAACCCTGTCAGCTTCTGGTTCTGCTTTGGCGGCAACGACCAACTTTATGCGGTGGTGGCCGAGGTGACGAATACCTTTGGGACACGTCACAGCTATCTGTGCCACAAGCCTGACTTTGCGGTCATCGAACCATCGGATCGGGTGGTGGCGGACAAGCTGATGCATGTTTCGCCATTCCAGAAGATCGAAGGAAGCTATACATTTCGGTTTGATTTCCGCCCTGACAGGGTTGGTGTTTGGATCGACTATACTCGACCCGACGGAGGGTTGATCGCCACCTTGACCGGCCCCCGCCAGCCGCTGACCAATCGGGTGATCCTGTGGTCGTTGCTGCGGCGTCCGTTTGGGGCCCGGCGGACCTTTGCGCTGATTGTTTGGCAGGCGTTCAAACTGTGGCTGAAAAAGGCAACCTTCCGCCCGTTCCGCTCCCAACCTGTCCCCGATCAGCCAATGTCGCGCGTGCGGGACTGACCCGCAGTTTGCGTAAGATCAAAGACTCAGGCCCCTGTCGATGATTGTGATGGTTTGACAACCGCGAACAACAGGAGCTGAGGACATGTTGGAAATTTCGGCAAGGAAAGTTGCCCAGGTGGCCATGATGGGCCGCGAACTGAACCGGGCCGAGGGCGAGCTGCGGGCGTTCATTGATCGCATGGGCGAAGACGAGCAGGCCGAACTGGTCGCTATCATGTGGATCGGTCGCGAAAGCTTTTTCGCCGAAGATTTGGCTGAAGCCATCGCCACCGCCAAGTCCGAAGCCTCGACTCCCTGCGCCGACTACCTGATTGGAACCCCGCATCTTTCTGATCACCTGGAGAACGGATTAGATGCTTTGGGCATTTCGGCCGAGGATGTTGAGAACGACCTGATGTAGTTCGTTTTCCAAGCCAAATACGAGGATGGCGGTTTCGCCGCCATCTGGGCTTTATCTATGATTGAGATACACTTTTCTGGCGTAAATTGCAGACACGCCTCGGCATAACACATCCGACGCGTGCTTTCTCCGGCCCAGACTTAAACAAACCTTAATGATGCGCTTTGATAACGTTAAGGCAGCGTCCCCAAATTTGATGTCACCAAGACAACGCAAATCAAGTTTAGGAGGACAAAGACATGGTACATACCCAAGCAGTAAACACCCAGAACGGCCTTCTTGATGGTCTGTTTTCGAAGTACGCCGACAAAAAAGTCGAGCACTTCCGTCGCCGCATTCTTGCAAAAACTGTGCGTGATCTTGAGGCGCTGGATGATCAACAACTTGCCGATATCGGTGTTCAGCGGGACCAGATCAATCGATGCGCTTATGAGAGTGTTTACCACAACAAACCCTACCGCCAGTGATGGTGCGTTTGCCCTGAATTAACACATCCCCAGGTCTATGTTTGTGAGGTTATCCGTATGTTTGACGTTATCCCGCCCACCAATCAGCCGGCACCGGCTGCCAGTGCATTGCTGTTGTTCGACCGTGCCATGCGTATCCGATCGATCAGCTCCGACATTGTTCGTGCGGCACAGCATCTCAATGCGCTGACGGATCATCAGTTGTCCGAGCTTGGCATCAATCGAAGCGACATCGAAGACACGATTGAGCGGTACATCTGAAGGCCCGAAAGGGAATGCAAGTCATGCCTAGCCAAGAACTATGAAAGCCATTCCAGCAAAACTGGGATGGCTTTCACCTTTCAATCAGGCCAAGTGATCGACGATCTGCAAATGTTGTGCCAGCGTGTCGATCTCTCCCATCCAACCCTGTACAAGCTTCGGATCGCTGGGCGCGGCGTGAACGCCCGCCGGGATCGCGCGATTCAGAACCGCTTCGACGGCCAGAGACACCGGGATCGACACGAGGCGCGCCATCGCGGTGCCGCGTGCATCCCCCCAGGCATCCATGACATAGGTCTTGTTCCAGACCTCAATGCCGTCTTTTTCCGCCTTCAGACCAACGCACAGCACAACGCGGTCTGGTTCGCCCTCATCATAGGCGTTTTCGTCCCAGAACTGGTCCGACATCTCTTTCAGGCGGGCGTCGCCTTCGGGCCCGGAAAGAGTTTCGATCTCGGTGAACACGTCCGACCATGCTTCGGCCCAGCCGTTCAGACGCAGAGTGCCGCGGACGAATTCCTTGACCGGCCAGTGATCCTCGAAATGGTACTGCGCCATGAACGGGATCGAGTCGCGGTTCGGGTAAACCTCGAAGCTTTCCGGTGTGGGCAGCGGAGCGATATAGCTGCTGATGGCGTCCCACGGGCGGGCAACATCCAGCGGGGCATAGTCGCGGATTGACTTCGAGGGCGAGCGCAGCGCTTTCAGAACACCCAGAGGTGACCAGCTGAACTTGTAGCGGAACGGGTTGGGCGTTTTCGGGATCCCGCCGCAATACGAGATAAAGCTCAGGTGGTTTTCAGGATCGAACGCATCTGAAGCGCGATAGTCGTCGACCAACGCATGTGCCATCAGGTGATCGATGCCCGGATCCAGTCCAACCTCGTTGACCAGCGCGACACCAGCCTCACGTGCCTTGTCGTCCAGCGCACGCATCTCGGGCGCGATGTAAGAAGATGAGACGAAGTTGGCCTGTTTCGAGATCGCCAGCTCTGCCAGCGGAACATGCCAGTCGCCCGGCAGCATCGAGACGATCACGTCGCCCTTGCCCAGCACCTCTCCCAGGGCGTCGATGTCGAAGGCCCGGATGTCGTCGGTCAGGTCTCCGACCTCAGCCTTGGCTTTTTCGATGGTTCGGTTCCAGACGGTGACCTTGTGCCCGCCTTCGATCAGGCGGCGCAGGCCGGGAATGGCCGACAGGCCGGTGCCACACCAGTGAATCGTCATCGTTCAGATCCCTTCAATATGCGTTTTGTAGGTTGCTTCTGCCCGACCCCAGACGCCGCTGTCCAGATCGGTCAGAGTCAACAAGGACGGCAGCAGTTGCGCGGCATAGTCTTCCGAGCTTTCGACCGGCAGCATGGACGGCAGATTGTCGATGGCCATCACGTCCATCACCGGATCATTCGCCACGCGAAGGGCAGGCGCGTCCCATGTAGTTGCGCGGTCGTAGACCGGCACCGGGTTGTAATCGCTGTCCGGGTCGCAGGCGACGTCGCCTATGGCGGTCAGCTTTCGCGGTTCGGTCAGCGCCTCACGCGGAACAAAAACCGGCGTGCCGGGACGCGCGAAAATGCAATTCAGAAACAGATCGTGGTCCAGAATCTCAGGGAACGGCCCGCCGCTGGCGGTCTCGGCCATGTCCCATTTGGTAACGGCAACACCCATGGCTTCGCACAGATCGGCAGCGCCGGTGCCAACGCGGCCCAAGGCGCCGATGACAATGGCGGTTGGTCGTTCGGCCCCTGTGGCGTCCAGTTCTGCCAGCAAATCGGCATTCAGCGCGTCCTTACCGGCATAAATCCCAACAGGAGGGCATTGCTCGCCCCGTTGCTGCGCAGCCCAGGTTTTCAGCGTGACTGCCGCACCGGCATACCCGGCCCAATAGCCAAAGGCCGCAACCCGGCGACCATCTTCATCCACCAGATATTCCAGATCATACAGCGTGCCGCCCCCGGCCTTGAACCGTTCCAGCAAAGCGCGGCCGGAATGCTGGCCCTTGTAGGCATGTCCGAACATGATGTGGCGGTGGGGCAGGGGCGTGCCATCTTCGGGCAACTCTTTGAGGCCGAAAATGATCGCGTCCGCCGGGGCGTCGGGCCACGTGTTTTCAGGTGCGATCTCGCAGCCTGCGTCCTTGTAGCCGTCGATTGGAATGGCGCGGACATGGCTTTCCTCGACCGTCACGCGGATGCCAGCCGCGATCAGCGCTGCGGCCCCTTCGGGGGTCAGCCCAACCCGTTCCTCGTTCGGGCGCTGTTCTGCCCGGACCCAGAGATGTGTCATCGTAATTCCTTTTGTCAGAGCATTCCGGCGGCACGGACCGCCTGAACCGAAGGCCGCGCCTCCATCGCCTCGCGGAAGGCAAGAATTTTGGGAAAGGCCGAGACATCGACGCCATCGCCTTCCAGCCAGCTGCAAACCACATAAAGATAGGCATCTGCCAGCGAGAATGCGTCACCCAGAACAAACGGCCCACGCAGGCCGTTTGAACAGATGTATTCACAGGATGCTGTCATGGTCTGTGGGACTTTATCCTTCATGTCTTTCCAGCTGGGCTTCTTGTCCGCCCATCGCGCTCCGCGCATCTTGTGCGCGTGGTTCACATGCATGGTCGACGCAAGATAGAACATCACTTCACGCATGCGCGCGGCCATGACTGGATCAGCAGGGACTAAACCTGCCGACGGCGCTTGGGCAGCGATAAATTCCAGCAACGCTCCGGTTTCGGTCAGGATGCCACCGTCAACCACTAGCGCCGGAACCCGACCTTTGGGGTTGATCTGACGGTAAGCCGGTTTGGTCTGCTCGCCCCCGGCGAAATCCAGTTGGATCGCCTCATACTCCAACCCTGCCTCTTCCAGAGCAATCGCAACAGCGACCGAGATTGTGTGAGGGGCAAAATAAAGCTGCATGGGGTATCTCCGATCTGACTACAGGTGGGTCTGCGCGAATTGCCGGTCGGGTGCCTCAAGATGCGGGACAGCATTGAACAGAACCGGACTCAGCTGGGTGCCAATCGGGTGCAGACGATGCATCGACGTGTTCATGATGGCAAGGGCTACCCGCGCCATCGATGGAATATCCAACCCCATCGCCTGCCGCACCACCATCGAGATCAGCCCGCCCGAGGTGACAACAATGGCGGGTCCGCCTTCGGTTCCGATTTCACTCAGCGCATCCCGAACACGCGTTTCGAACGCTTCGAAGGTTTCGGGTGCGTTCTCGATGTCGCCATTGGCCCAGGCGGCAAAGGTCTTGGGCAGATGTTCGACAAACCCCTCGCGATCCGTTGGGATTGCAATGCCGTGTTGTTCTTCGAGCAATTGCGCCAGTGTGAAATACTCGATCTCATTCAATCGTGCATCACGGATCGGGTCAGTCAGCCCCATGCTTTGGGCGGTTTCTGCATGGCGAGTCAGAGTGCCGCAATAAACGCGGGTATAGTGGCTGCGCGTGTCGCGCAGATGTGCGCCCAGCCAACGGGCTTGCTGATGCCCCAAGTCGCTGAGCCTGTCGTAACTTACTTCGTCGCGCGCTGCGGTATTGGCCTGCCCGTGCCGCACCAATGTGATATGTGACATGTTGGTCCCTCTTGCGCAGACGTCTTAGGGCAGGTTCCACCCCGGGACCAGAGGGGTTTCACCTGCCAAAGAAAAAATCCTCGCCGCGGTTTCATTTGTGGCTATGGTCTGCCCACGGAAAATTCGGAGGGTGTCATGCCAGTCAATCACGAACGGTTCTTGGCGGATTTGCACAAGCTGCGTGAATTTGGGGCGTCGGGTGTCGGCAAGGGCGTGATCCGGCCGGCCTATTCACAAGCGGACATCGACGCGCGCAATTGGCTTGCTGAGCGTATGGTGGACGCCGGGCTGACACCACATTTCGACCCGGTCGGAAATCTGTTCGGGTTGGCCGAAGGTTCCTCGTTGCTGATGGGATCGCATTCCGACAGCCAGCCCGAGGGCGGTTGGCTGGACGGCGCGCTGGGCGTTATCGCCGCGCTGGAAATCGCGCGTTCCAGCGACCGGCCTATCTCGGTTGTCAGCTTTCAGGACGAAGAAGGCCGGTTTGGTGTAACCACAGGCTCGGCCGTTTGGTCGGGCGGCCTGCCGTTGGATCAGGCAGATGGTTTGAAAGATGGCGCGGGCGTCAGTTTTGGTGCCGCGCGGTCTTCGATGTCCGAATTGTCTGGTGCTTTTGTGGACTCGTCCCGGTTCAACGGCTTTATCGAGATGCATATCGAACAAGGCCCGTCCCTGGACGCGGCAGGCGAGCAGATTGGCGTCGTCACCGATATTGTCGGCATCCGTGATATGTCGATCACTTTTGAGGGTCAGCAGAACCATGCAGGCACAACACCGATGCACCTGCGCCGCGACGCGTTTCAGGCACTGTCCCTGTTCAACACCCGTCTCAATGAACGCTTCCGCAATGTGGTAACGCCACAGACTGTCTGGACCATCGGGCGTGTCGATGTGCATCCCAATGCCTCGTCTATCGTTCCGGGTCGGGTTCGGTTCTCGATGCAATGGCGCGATGGCGACGCGGATCGGCTGGTTCGGATGGAAGAGATCATTCGCGCAACAGCTCAGGAAGTCGCTGAAGAACAAGGGATGGCATTGGATTATGGCCCGATGCTGGGGCTCGAGCCTGTTGCCATGGACCAGACATTGCGGGAGGCGCTTGAAAGTGGTGCGCAGCAAGTGGCGCCGGAGGAATGGCGCAAGATGCCGTCGGGCGCATTGCACGACGCGACGAACGTGTCCCGCCTGATGCCTGTTGCCATGCTGTTTGTGCCTTCGATCAACGGAATCAGCCATGATTTCGCTGAAGATACCGCAGAACGTGATCTGCTTGCTGGTCTCAATGTGTTGGATGTCGCCGTACAGGCGCTTGGTGGGTGACGATGTAAGGTGAAGTAAAAGTAGTTATTTATCAATATTTTAAATTCCTACCAAATAGAGCCGCGCCGGAGAATGAGCGACATCAGGTGTCGAGGCGGAACCGATCAGATAAGGAGTGTTGCCTAAGGGAAAAAAGTTTCCTATAGGAACATTAATGTGCATACGCCTGTATGCAGACGTGTCGCAAAGGCAGTGTTTAAGGCGCAAGCTGACTGGAATCGTTGCAATCTTTTCAGCTTGGGGCAGACTGACGAGGCGGCACTCTAAACGCTAGATACGGAAAGTACCCGCCATGACCGATATTAGACGCACCCCGCTATACCCCTTACACGTTGAGTTGGGTGGTAAGATGGTTGATTTTGCGGGTTGGGAGATGCCTGTCCAGT